>UQDI01000004.1 GCA_900539725.1 uncultured Eubacteriales bacterium
TTTTTTCATTAAAATACCCCCTTATTTCCGTGTCCGGATTTAAGGGGGCAGTACAGTTTTACTTGTGTGTTTTTCTTTGCAATATTTTTTCGAGCACGAAGTGCCAAAGTTTATTTAATTTGTGATAAGTTAAAAAAAGTATATAAGGTTTTCGAGTGCGAAGCACCAAGGTTCCCGTCCACATGGACGAGGTTCTTCTATTTTAAATTGCCGAGGGAAATTGCAAGGTTGTTAAGTCCATGCACCAAGAGAACGAGTGAAATGAAGTTCGATTGGCAATGCATGCCTTATGCCAGAGATCACAAAGGTATCGAGCGAAGCGAAGATAGCTTTGATTGATCTTACGGCCTGGACCCAATAGACGCTTTAGCGTCGTCATTGGGTGAGGTCCTTTTACATTGCCAAAGGCGATGGCAAGGTTCACGTCCGTAAGGACGGGGTTCTTATTTTTCTCGCTTATAAGATCAATTTAAGTTTATTCTTTTAAAGAATGGTTTTTTTATTTACAAACAAAAAAATTTTCAATCAGAATTGATGGATAGGGCGAAGTGGAATGAGCGAGCGACTGAGCTGTACTATTAGGTACACGATAGGAGTGAGCGAACGAACGAGCGCTAGGCGCAATTCTAATAAAAATTTATACAAAATAGTTACACTTAATGTTTATCCATTGCACATCTTGGGTACTTATGTTATAATAGTCAAAGAAGGTCAAAGGTGAGAATATGTTAAGCGATGAAATACAATATTTTTTAAACAATTTAATTGAAGAAGAAGGCGGCAGCATACTTATCAAAAGGAGCGACATTGCCGTTAGATTCAACTGTTCGCCAAGTCAAATCAACTATGTCTTGACGACAAGGTTTGCGCCTCACTTTGGTTACTACATTCAGTCGAGAAGGGGCGAGGGCGGCTATATCAAGATCGAGAAGCTTGATCTTTTAGAGGATGAAGACGCATACAAAGAGATACTCATGGAAGCTATTGGCGATAGCATCACCATAAAAGAGGCTCACGACATCATCAGAAAGCTTTGTGATGACGAGATCATTACAAAGGATGAGAAGGAGATAATACTTGCTTCGATTGACGATAGGGCTCTTGCCATTGACATAGACAAGAGAAATGCACTTAGAAGTGATATATTAAAGAACATCCTATTGGTTTTACTGAAAAGGGGGTAGTAAAATGTTATGCGATGAATGCCACAAGAATGAAGCGATGATTAATTTAAAGCTGATATTGGACGGCGAAATTATTGAAAAACACTTATGCACTGAATGTGCACTGAAGGACTTTAACGAAATGAATCAAGGAGAATATGGAGAATATACGGATATGAATATAAATGAAAGCGATATAAGGAGCCTTTTTGAGGGCTTGCAAAAGCTATTTGGCTCGTTCGAAACTTATGAGTTCGAGGAAAAGGAGTGCCCGAACTGCCACATGAAGTTCAGTGATTTCAACAAGAACAGAACGCTTGGCTGCGAGGAGTGCTACAAGACTTTTGCCTACGAGATCAGACCGATTTTGAACTCTCTAAGGGGCGAAAAAACTTATGAGGGCCTACTACCAAAGAGGTATATGGACGCAAATCCTATGCACATGGAGATTATCTCTCTTAAGAAGGAGCTAGAAGCCGCAATACAAGACGAAAACTACGAGAGAGCTGCTGAGCTTAGGGACGAGATCAAGGCGAAGTCCACGAAGGAGAAGGTGGAAGATGGCGAAATCAATGACAATTTACAATAAATATATACTAAACACGATTGTTTCTCTAAAGAGGAACATCAAGGGCTACAAGTACCCTGACATGCTGATGTGGTCTAAGCTTAACGAGATTTTGAATATGGTTTTGGAAGCTTTAAAAAACACTAGCTACAGCTTTATGCTTTATGAAGTATCAAATATGGATAAAGAAAAGTTTGAGTACTTTTTAGCTAAGGGTTTTATGGATGAGTCAGTGAAAGAGAATATCACAAGAACTAAGCTTTTGCTTGATGAGGACAAGTCCATCGCCATAGTTATAAATAACAATGACCATATTGAGATCAGAGTTCTTGGCACGGCAAGCGCTGACGAGCTAGTTGACATCGCCATAGACGTGGAGCGTGAGCTTGATAAGTCAATCGAGTTCCAATTCGACGAAAACTACGGCTATCTTACGAGTGATCCCGTTAACATTGGCAATGGCATTAGCATAGCTAAAATCGTTCATCTTTACAGAAGGGACGAGTTTAACAAGGATGAGCTAAAGAGCGATGATATGTCAAAGATTAGGCTTACACCGCTTGTGGGACCAAATGGCTCTAAGATAGAGGACATCTACATCTTAGACGCTAATGTAAACAAGTTTACTAATATCGAGTCGTTTAAAAAGCTTTCCATGCTGACTGACCAAAACGTAATTGTTTACGAGAATGAAAATAGACGCAGGTACCTTGAGCAAAATTACATCTTGATGAAGGATAGAATTATGAAGGCTTTGGAGATGATTAAGGTGGCGAGCCTTATCAGCTACGACGAGGCACTTATCTACCTATCGAACCTGATGTTCGCAAGGAGCATGGACTTACTTGAGCCAGTTGATAGCAGCATCGACGCTGCTCTATATCAAATGATAACACCTGAAGCTATCGAGTATACTTACTCCATTAGCGACAAGTCAGAAATTGACCAAAAGAGAGCGACTATACTTAGGGAAAAGCTTAGCAAGGTAAAATTTATTGACAAGGATATTAAGGAAGAAGAAAATAATTTATAGATTGATATATAAGAAAGGAGATAAATATGGCGGTTTTTGGAAGATTTACTAGAAATGCAAGATTCTCATTTCAAATAGCCGAAGAAGAAGCTAGAAGGATGTTCAAAAGCGAAGTGGACCCTTCTCACGTTTTGATTGGCATTTTAAGCGCAAACACGACTAAGGCATCTGAAATTTTGAGGCAAAACGGCCTTGAAATGGAAGCCCTTAGAGAAATGGTGGAAAAACTATCTGTGCTTGATGTGAAAAAGCCAGAGGATATATATTATTCAGCAAGTTTAAAATATGTGATTGAGGAGTCCATCAAGATGGCGAACCAAGCAGGAGCGCCAATTGTAACGACTGAGCACATACTTTACTCGATTGTGAAGATGAATGAAGCGCCTGTATCCATCATCTTAGAGAGATTTGGCGTAGATAGAGAGAGGGTTCTTTCAGCTCTTTCAGGCTACCTAAATAGCCTAAGAAGCTTTAACCAAGGCGGCTTCCAAGACGAAGACGGCTTTGATGAAGATGCCGCTGATGATGGTGAAGCACTTCAAAAATACACTTTGGACTTAAATGAGCTTGCTATAAAGGATAAGATAGATCCTGTAATTGGCAGAGCATCTGAAATTGAGAGACTTATTCAAATACTAATGAGAAGGACAAAGAATAATCCTGTTCTAATCGGTGAACCAGGTGTCGGCAAGACAGCCATCGCCGAAGGTCTAGCTCAAAGAATTGTTTCAGGCAATGTTCCTGAAATCATCAGAGATAAGAAGATATTCTCCCTTGACTTAACTAGCCTGATAGCTGGATCAAAGTACAGGGGCGAGTTTGAGAGCAGAATCAAGAATTTACTTGAAGAGCTTAGAGAAAGAGACGACGTAATTCTATTTATAGATGAAATTCATACTATAGTAGGAGCGGGCTCGTCTGAAGGCTCGCTTGACGCGTCAAACATACTAAAACCATACCTTACAAGAGGCGAAATACAAATCATTGGTGCGACAACTGTTGATGAATACAGAAAATATGTAGAAAAGGACGCGGCTCTTGAAAGAAGGCTTCAAACCATCATGGTGGAAGAGCCTAGTGAAGAAGATGCTATAAAGATTATAGAAGGACTTAAGGACAAGTACGAAGCACATCACAGGGTATTAATCTCGCACGAAGCCATTGAGGCGGCAGTGACATTATCAAAGAGATATATCTCAGACAGATATTTACCAGACAAGGCCATAGACCTAATTGACGAGGCGCAATCACTTGTTAGAATGAAAAATTATGTAAGACCACTCTCACTTAAGGAGATAGAGGACGAGCTAAAAGAGATTGCATCTGAAAAGATTCAAGCGATACAAGCTCAAGACTTTGAAAAGGCTGCTCAGCTAAGGGACAAGGAGCGCGAGCTTAAGGACAAGATGGACCTAGACAGAACTGAGTGGAAGCAAAAGTCCGAGCTTAACAGCATGAAGATTGGCTTTGACGATATCGCAAGAGTTGTCTCGAAATGGACCGGCATCCCTGTTGAAAAGCTTAGTGAAGAAGAAAAGGAAAAACTACTAAACTTAGATAAGAAGCTAAAATCAAGAGTCATAGGCCAAGACGAGGCGATAGATGTACTTAGCCACTCGATAAAGAGGGCGAGAGTCGGCTTAAAGGACAAGAACAAGCCGATAGGCAGCTTTATCTTTGTTGGACCAACTGGTGTCGGCAAAACTTATCTAGCCAAAGCGCTTGCAGAGAGCTTATTTAACGACGAAAACGCTATGATACGTATAGACATGAGTGAGTACATGGAAAAGTACAGCGTATCTAAGCTTATAGGTTCGCCACCAGGCTACGTTGGCTACGATGAGGGCGGGCAGCTAACTGAAGCGATTAGGAAGAAGCCATTCTCAGTAGTTTTATTTGATGAGATTGAAAAAGCTCATCCAGATGTATTTAATGCACTACTACAGCTTCTTGACGATGGCAGATTAACTGATTCAAAGGGAAGAACTGTCGATTTTAAAAACGCGGTCATCATCATGACAAGTAACGTTGGTGCAAGCAGATTCAAAAAGCAAAATACTTATGGCTTTGGAGATGCATCGAGCGAAGAAAGAAGCGAAAAGAAGAAAATTTCCGAGATTGCTAACGAAGAGCTTAAAAAGACATTTAGACCAGAGTTTTTAAACAGGGTCGACGACATCGTTGTATTTAACCAATTAAAAGAAAATGATATAGAAAAAATCGTTCACTTGATGGCGGAAGACCTTAAGGCGAAACTTAAGGAGATGGGCCTAAATATCGAGATAGACAAGTCAGTTGAAGACGAGATCGCTAAGAAGGGCTTTGACCTTGAATATGGAGCAAGACCTTTAGAGAGAACATTTAAGAAGATGATAGAGGATAGATTATCTGAAGAAATTTTGAAAAATAATGTTTCTAAGGATAAGAGCATCACTATATACTACAATGGTAAGGAATTGGAATTTAAAAATGGCAAAGAAGAAGAGCTTATACAAGTGTAGCGAGTGTGGCTACGAATCCAGCGGCTACTTAGGCAAATGCCCCGAGTGTGGTTCTTGGGGCAGCCTTAAGGAAGTTTTGGAGGATACAAAAAAAGCAGTAAAAAAAGAAAAAAGCGTAAGAAGCAAGGCTATGCAGCTAAAGACTGTCACTTCGTCAAACTCAGATAGGCTCAAGACAAGCTTCGAAGAGTTTAACAGAGTTATGGGTGAGGGCATAGTTAAGGACTCGGTCACAATACTTACAGCTAAGCCAGGCGCCGGCAAAAGTACACTTCTTTTGCAAATAGCGAACGACGCATGCAAAAAGGGCCTTAAGGTCTTATACGCTTCAGGTGAAGAGTCCGAGAGCCAAATCAAGCAAAGGGCAGATAGGATACTTGATACTATCGAGGATGATCTATACATCATAAGCGACATGAGCCTTGACAATATTAAGGAAGAAGTCCTTAGGGTCGACGCCGACATGGTAGTCGTTGACTCGATACAAACAGTTGAGCTTGATGAGTACAAGCCATCGAGACCTGCCTCGCCAACACAAACCGTTGAGTGTGCTTATGAATTAGTTAATCTTGCTAAAAATATACAAAGGCCTCGTATAGTTTTTATCGTGGGTCAAATGACTAAAGATGATGAATTAAGAGGCGTGAGAACACTAGAGCACCTTGTAGATACCGTTCTAGTTATGGATACTTATCAAAACGATTCACTTAGGACCATTGTCGCGAGCAAAAACCGTTATGGCGCCACAGGCGAGATGGGCTTTATGAATATGCAAGAGAAGGGCCTTGTATCGATCGACAATCCGAGCGAGTACTTTGTTTCGTCAAGGAAAGAAAACAATTTCCCTGGCAGTGCCATCACCGTAAATATGGAGGGGACTAGACCAGTCATACTTGAGGTCGAAGCCCTTGTAACGAAGTCATATACACCATATCCATCGCGTATAAGCGAGAATATGTCAAGAGAAAAACTAAATACACTGCTTTCAATCATGGAGAAGCGATTAAATGTCGATATGTTTGATAAAAACGTCGTAATCAAGTCCATGGGAGGACTTAAGCTTAAAGAAGACGCATCGAACCTTGCTTTAATCGCGGCAATATATTCACAGCTAGTGAATAGGGTATTGAACTCAGACACAGTATATATAGCCGACATATCCTTAACGGGCGAACTTAAAAAAGTGCCTCAGCTTGAGAGAAGACTTAAAGAAGCCGAACGCATGGGATATAAGAGGGCAGTAATCAGTAGCGAGGCAAAACTAGCTACAAAATTTACAAAACTAGAGCTAATTAAATGCTCTTCCTTAATAGATGCACTAAAAGTTTAATAGATGCACTAAAATTTTAAAAAAATCTATAAAAGGCTTGACAAAGATTATATAATATGATATCATAAAACTTTACTTTTTAGCCGAACTGTGATATAATATACTATAGGTATGAGATTATCATCTAAGGAAAAGGGAGGCGAGAAGTATGTATGAAGTAGGAGATATGGTTTGTTATCCAATGCATGGAGCGGGCATCATAGTCGACATAGAAAAGAAAAACATTCTAGGCAAGAGTGAAGAGTATTTTGTTGTTAAGATACCTATAGGTGCTATGAAGGTTATGATACCTGTTAAAAATGCAGAAAAAAGAGGGATAAGATCAATCATTGAGAAAGAAAAGTTAAAAGATGTAGTTGAAGTATTAAAGGAAGAACCGACAAAGATGAGCACTAACTGGAACAAGAGAGTTAGGGATAATACTGCGATTTTGAAGGAAGGAGACATCTTCGAAGTTGCTAAAGTTTACCGTAACCTAAAGAGCTTGGATGATAAGAGAAATCTTTCGACCGGAGAAAAAAAGATACTTCACGACACAAAGAACATTTTGATGAGTGAAATGATACTCTCTTCCGGCAAATCATACGAAGAAATTGACAAAATTATCTACGAGGCAGTAGAGTAGGAGGAAAAATGTTTAAAAAAATTATGAAAGTCGTCATGCTCCTCATAGGCGGAGCAGCAGGCTACGGCGTAAGTTTATTGGCCATCAGCCTTGTACCAACATTTCATAATTATAGTATCTATGTATCGGTATTTTTATCCATTTTATTTGCAATTATTTTTTATTTATTATCAGATACTATATTTACACGACTTATTAATGTTGGTGACAGGGTTGAGATTGAGCTAAGAAGGTTCACAAGCTTGGACCTTATCTTAGGTTTAGCAGGTTTATTACTAGGGCTAGTCATAGCATTTTTGCTATCGCAGCTCGCTATGAACATAGGTATACCAGTACTTGGACCAGTTTTGTCCGTTATATTCTATATACTATTTCCATATATAGGGATTATAGTTACGACTAGAAGAAAGGACATTTCAAATATTGGAGAGAAATTTGCTCAAAAGAGCACAGTAAAAAAATCAAAGAAAAAAGATACAGATCTATACAAAATTCTTGACACATCTGTTATAATAGATGGTAGGATTAAAGACATCGCTAGCTCAGGTTTTATTGAAGGTACTTTAGTAATACCTAATTTTGTCTTGCAAGAACTTCAGCACATAGCTGATTCGGCGGACGATCAAAGAAGAAAAAGAGGTAGACGAGGTCTAGACATACTTAAGCAAATGCAAAACGAAGCGATAGTTGATATTGAAATATCAAACGAAAAGATTGACACAGTCGAAGAGATTGATGACAAGATACTTGAACTAGCCGCTATGATGGACGCAAAAGTCCTTACTAACGACTACAATCTAAACAAGGTTGCCCAAGTTAGAGGCATAGAAGTCCTTAATATCAATGAGCTTGCCAATGCAGTTAAGCCAGTTATATTACCAAGCGAAGAACTTGTAGTTGAGATAGTTAGAGCAGGTAAGGAAAAGAACCAAGGCCTTGCTTATCTTTCTGACGGCACGATGATAGTTGTCGAAGAAGCTAAGAAGAGGATAGGCGAAAAGCTCAAGGTCGAGATAACAACAGTGCTTCAAACAGCTGCTGGCAAGATGATGTTTGCTAAGATTAAAGAATAGTTGGAGGAAATTTATGATAGAGAATAACTTTGTCTCAGTTATAATTGCCGCTGCAGGCATGAGTAACAGGATGGGATCTAAGGTCAACAAGGCTTTCTTGCGTATAAATAACAAGCCAATACTTGCTCATACCATAGAAAAGTTTGAAAGATCGAAGTACATCGACGAGATAATTATTGTCTGTAAAGAAGACGAAATAAATTACACAAGAAAAGAAATTGTGAACAGATATAAATTTACTAAAGTCGTTAACATAGTTAAAGGCGGTAAGGAAAGACAGGACTCAGTATACAACGGCATCAAAGCTATAAGCATTAACGCAGATATAGTCTTAACACATGATGGAGCGAGACCTTTTATCAGAACTGAAACCATTAACAAAGTTGTTGAAACAGTTCTTGACTGCGATGCCTGCGTAGTAGGAGTCAAAGTTAAGGACACAATCAAGTCAGTTAACGAAGACGACACAGTTCATCATACGCCAAAGAGGTCGCTTTTGTGGCAAGCGCAAAGCCCACAATGCTTTAAGAAAGAAATTTTGCTTAAGGGCTACGAACACGCTATAAAAGAAAATATATTAGCAACAGACGACTCGGCACTCGTTGAATTTGCTGGAGTTGAGGTAAAGATGCTTGAAGGTCACTACGACAATATCAAGATCACTACGCCAGAAGACTTAGTTATAGCAGAGATCTTCAATACGAACTGGAAGCAAAGGCTTAAAAGCACAGGAGCATTCTAATGGATATCAGAATTGGTAATGGCTATGACGTGCATAAGCTAGTCGAGGGCAGAGATTTAATACTTGGCGGCGTAAAGATAGATTACGAGAAGGGCCTACTGGGTCACAGCGACGCAGATGTACTAATACACGCGATTATGGACGCCATCTTAGGCGCTATGGCGAAGGAAGATATAGGCTATCACTTTCCTGACACAAGTGACGACTACCTTGATATTGACTCAAGAGTACTTCTTAGAAGGGTCTATGCCATGGTCAGGGAAGAGGGTTACAGCATTTCAAATATAGATGCGACTGTCATTATGCAAAGGCCAAAACTAAGACCATATATAGACGAGATGAGAGCAAATATTGCAAAAGATCTTGAGCTAAGCATTGACAGAGTGAGCGTAAAGGCTACAACTACTGAAAACTTGGGTTTTGAAGGAAGAGAAGAAGGGGTTAGCACCATAGCGAGCGCACTACTACTAAAGTAGTATTTATTAGCATTTTATTAAGATAAGATTAAAAAAATTTACATTCACGCTTAAAAGTGGTATAATATCTATGGTAAAATTTTAAGGAGGTAATACAGATGAAAAAATTATTATCATTAGCTTTAGTGCTTGTACTAGCATTTTCGCTAGTAGCTTGCTCAAAGCCAGCAGAAGACAAACCAGCAGAAAATGCTGATACAACTGAAAGCGTTCCAGCAGACCAAGCTGATAGCGTTCAAACAGGAGAAAAAGCAACTATGACAGGTGACGAAGTAGTAGCACTACAAGCAGACGCTGAACAAGAAGGTAAATACGTTATCGTTGACGTAAGAAGCGCTGAAGAATACGCTGAAGGTCACATCAAAGATGCAAAGAACGTTCCACTAGATGACATCAAAAATGATCCATCAATCTTAGAAGAAGACAAAGATAAAAAGATCGTTTTATATTGCAACTCTGGTAAAAAATCTGGAGAAGCTCAAGACGCTCTATTAGCAGCTGGTTATACAGATGTTGTTAACGCTGACGGCGTTAAGACTTATGAATACGATTTAGTAACTGAATAGTATTAAAAACAAATGAAGAAGAGCGAGTGATCGCTCTTTTTTTAATGCGAAAATTTATTAATACTAATAGTATTTTAATATACGCGCTCTCTTTACTTGATGAATGAGTAAGGAGGGTATTTTTTGTATATAGTAAATGAAAATTCAATTGTACTTATAATTATGGTAAAAAAATATTTATCTTCTAAAAAATTTATATTATTTTTACATCTATATATTCTTGCTATAATATTTATCTCATAGAATAAGTCTCGTAGAAAATATTTATTTTTGGGAGGAAAAAATGAAAAATTTATTTAAAAGAACATTGTTGCTACTTATGGCGATACTTATGTTTATCTCTCCACTCAATGGAGTCTTAGCAGAAAATGCTAACGAAGCTATCGTACTAAATTGTGGCGATACTAGCAGCGAAAATGCTGATGAAGCGATTGTCTTATACGGTGAAGATGCTAGTTCGAAAACTTCTAATGAAGCAGCTGAGCTAAAAAGCAATCCTAACAACACGTCTGATGCTGTTAATCGCGCAGAAGATATTAAGTTTACACAAGAAATAAGCAAAGGAAGCGTCAAGATATCTCTTATGTCAGATACACACGTTTTGCCAAAGGAGCTTATTGCAGATAATCCTGCATATACAAGAGCTATGCATGCAGATAGAAAATTGTTTACACAAAGCCAAGGTATATTTGACGAAGCTATAAGACTAGCAGAAGAAAATGATTCAGAAATCATAATGATACCTGGTGACTTAACTAAGGACGGTGAAAAACAATCACACGAGTATGTAAGCCAAAAGCTTGAAGCTTGGAAAAATGCAAGAGAAGCTAAGGGTAAAAAAGCAGCATATTTTGTAATACCTGGTAACCACGATATTAATAACCACGATGGATATAACTTTACAACTTACAATAAAGACACTGACACAGCGGACCTCGCAGGACTAACAACACATACACTGTTTAATAGCATGTACAAGTCATTATACAAAGACGCAGAGCTATATATAAACTCAGAAGAATACAATAGCTATATGGCAAATCATCAAGGCATAGCTGAAGGACACGGCTCTTCATCATATGCAAAGCATATTGACTTAGCCGGATCAATTGAAGGCAAGAGTGGACTTACTGTTATAGGTATAGATACATCTATAAACACTGCTGACGTTACTCCTAACGGTGAAGACTCTCATATCACAGCTGGTACTATGGGAGAAAGCTTATATCAATGGGCTAAAAAACAAGTTATAGAAGCTAAAAAGAGAAATGATGTTGTATTTTTACTAAGCCACCACGGCTATATACCACACTTTGTAAAAGAACCTGAACTACTTAAAGAGTACTTATTAAATGAATGGAATGAAAACTGCTACGATGGCAAGAGACCTGCTGAAGCTTTTGCTGACTTAGGTGTTTCTTATGTGTTTACTGGTCATATGCATGCTCAAGATATTGCTAAAGTAGTGAGCAAGGAAGGAAATACAATATATGATATAGAAACAGGTTCAACAGTAACTTACCCTTGTCCTATACGTCATCTTGAGCTAAATAATGCAATAGCTACAGAAAATACGGGACATGACTTAGATGTTAAGACAGAACTAATTAAAAATGTTACTTATACAGATTCAGATGGAAGTCAAAAAAATATTACAGATTTAACAGAGTTTGCTAAGGGCACAGTAATTAACAAAGACTTAATTGTTGGTGCAAGTGGAGCAATATTCACAAGTGAACTTTATAAGAACTTATCAAGTGATTTAAGTAAATCAATAACTGGGCTATTAGAAAGTGAACCCGACCCAGCAAAAAGACATGAAAAACTTAGTGCATATTTATGGGATAATTTAGATGATAAGATAATTCCGAAACTTAAAGAGCTAGTAACAGCAAAGGATCCGAATGCTAGCTTTGAAGCACATGTAGATGGTGATGTATTATTTATTAAGACAAGTTTTTATAAACTAGATGTAAGCATTAAAAAAGATGATTTAGTTAATTTAATCGAAGGCATCTTGACACAAGTAAATGATAAATTAAAAACCGAAGATTTAATCAAAAGCTACGTTCAAAAGTTAGCTGGACCACTATTGAGGGCAAATATCACAGATGCTGTTACTGTCGAAAAATTGGCAAATTATGCTTATCTTTCTCACCTTGCTGGAGATGAAAAACTTAGTTCTGAAATGCAAGATGCACTTAAGAAGATAAATGATGAAGGCGCTATTGAAAATATTCTTAAACAAATTCAAGAGCCGCTTTCAGAAATCGTGGATGATTTTACTAAAGATTTAAAATACAATCCTAAACCATCAGATGCAATTGATTTTAGCAAGATGCCAACAGGTGGAATGATTAAGGGTTTCATAAGCATGAAGATTGGAAGCAGCATAGAGAGAACACTTATAGGCTTGAAGTTTTTAAATAAAAAAGATGGAAAATATTTACTAGACATGGATAAAATACTTGCTATAGGTGCTGTTAAAGGCGGTCTATCCTTAGCAGATGGATCAATTCTTGATATAGTAGATGCTTTTACAAGCGAAGATCAAGCTGCTTATCAAGAATATTCATACAAAGAAGACAATAATACACAACTTTCTTGGAAAGCCAAGATGGACCCAGCTAATTTCACAGCAAGTATAAATGGAAACACAATAAGTATATTAAGCGGCGGCAATGATGAATACACAGGAAAACTTGTACAAGATGGACAAGATATAGCTTTAGATGCAAATCATTCGGCAAACTTTGGCTATGATAAAGAATTTACTATTAAACTAGAAAGAGTCTTTCCTAACGGATATACATTAAATTATACATCAAACAATGTATTGATTAAAGAAAATACAATAGAACCAAATCCAAATCCTGAGCCAAACCCACAACCAGATCCAAATCCAAATCCTGATAATGACAATACTATAATTATACCGCCATATGAACCTGATACTAGAGATGAGCACAGCTATAGACCAAGAAGGCCAAGAACAGACAAGACAGAAGATAAGAAAGAAGAAACAAAGACTATTGAAACAAATACAAAACCTATAGAAAAAACAAAACTTAGTCCAATAGAAGTAGCTGATAAAGTTTTGCCAGTTAATTTTACAGACATAGTCAATGAAAAAAGAAGAGATGCCATCATCAATCTTGCTTCAAGAGGCGTTTTAGCTGGTATTAAAAAAGATAAGTTCATGCCAAACACAACAGTTACTAGAGCCATGGTAGCTGCAGTCTTTATGAGAATATCAAGAGATAAGTTTATAAACACAAATATGAGCGTAAAAGATATAATGATGAAAGACTGGTACTTCAATTCAGTTAAGTGGGCAATGACACATGGCATTGTAGCCGGATACCCAGACGGATCATTCAAGCCTATGAAAAAAGTAAGTAGACAAGAATTAGCCGTTATGCTTGAAGGACTACTTAAACTATATAATATAAATATGCCTAATATTGTTGACGTTGACTATAGCGCATATAGCTATCTACCAGCATGGAGCCGCGATGCAGTCGTGAGTGTAGTAAGTAAAGGCCTATTAGAAGTAAATAAAGATGGAAAAGATGCGTTTGATAAAGAAGTAAGCCGTGCAGACTTTGCATACGCTATAGATAGAATTATAGAATTCGTTCTTAATAATTAGTATTTACAAAAAATATAGAGATATACCGAGGAGAGATCTTCGGTATATTTTTTGAATCTAAGACTCAGTATTTATTTTACAGTCAATTTACAATTATCTAATCTCACTCTTACAAATTACTAGTATCATATACAAGGATTATGACAGAGAAAAGCCTCTATCAATAATCAATTGATGATTAGTAAGATACAGGAGGAAACATTGAAGAAGTTAATAAACATAGCACTTATATTGATATTAATAGCAATATATATTTTTTACAGAAAAGTCGATTTTGGAGAAGTAAGGTGGGATAACAAAAACGTCCACTACGTTAAAGCTAAAGTTCTAGAAGTTTTAGAAGAAGATTTAAGTAAAAAGTATAACTACTTAAATGTTGGAAGTCAAAAACTAAAAGTTAAGATACTAGAAGGAAAAGAAGCTGGAGAAGAGAAGATTATTGATAACACATTGTTCAACACTAGCTCTATACTTGCTAAAAAAGGAACAAGAATTATTTTATTGATAGATTCACCAGAAGGCGTTGAACCGTATTATACAGTTTATAACTATGACAGAAGCATTGTTATAGCAATATACATCGCCCTTTTTATACTCCTACTTTACGCTGTAGGCAAGAAAAATGGGCTAAAGAGTGCCTTAGCACTGATTATAAGTATATATATTATAGCTTTATATATGCTTCCTTCTATATATATAGGAAGACCAATAATACTTGTTACCTTAGTGACTATCTTATTAGCAAGCATATACTCAGCAGTAATAATATTTGGTTATTCGCTAATAGGTTTGGTTAACATAATTTCGATATTTATATCTTTTATAATAGTCGCAGTTTTATCATATTTGGTATCTATAACGGCACATCTAACAGGCTTTGTTGACCCAAATGCTGAAGGCTTATTTTATATAGTAGAAAAAACTGGAATGCAATTACAGTATCTTTTCTTTGCAGGCATTACAATATCGACATATGGAGCAGCAAAAGACGTGTCCGTGTCAATAAGTTCAGCTTTGCTAGAAATAAAAACTTTGAATAAAAAGTTGGGTGCCAATGATTTATTTAAATCAGGAATGAATATAGGTAAAGACATTATCGCAACTATGGTAGACACACTTATATTTGCTTTCATAGGAAGCTCGCTTACAACTGTTCTTTCTCTAATGTCATATGGAGTTCAGTTTAATCAACTTATTAGTAGCAACTTTTTTAGTATGGAACTTGCCAATGGCTTGATTGCTACAAGCGTTGTAGTAATGATGGTGCCTATATCTGCATACATTTCAAGTATAGTATATAATATTGAAGACAAAAGTAGAGTAAGAAAATTTTTTACAAGGTAATCAATTCTAATCAAATTCATATCAATGTTACAAGGAGGAAAAAATGAAAACAAAAAGAATTGTAAGTTTAGTTTTAGTTTTTCTAATCTTGTTAAGTACTTTTTCATTTGATTTGAAAGCTAGTGATGCTATCAATAATGAAGATGTATTTACAGAAGATAATGAGGAAAAACTTCTAGAAGAAAACACAGAAGAAAAATCTCTCGGTGCAATTGAACCATTAAACGTGCCATCAGATGAGGGACTTGGAGAAGAAAGCTCAGAAGAAGTAAATGAAGAAGCAGATGAAGCCACTGTTTCATTTGACAATAATTGGACTTATTTTGAAGACGGAGTAGATCCATCATTAACTCCAGGATCCAATATGTGGGCCTTTGGTCAATATAATAAAGATGCTGCTACCAAAACTGGACAAGCATCTTTTGGATCAAAAGAAGGAAAAGAGTACGTTAAAGATGGATTTACAACAAAGACTTTATTAAGACACTATCTTGATGATGGAAAAACAGTTCCTACATATTTTTTTGTTAAGAAATTTAATGTAGATGATACAATGTCATTATGGAATAAATCTTTAAAGTTTGACTTAGCTTATGATGACGCAGTCATCGTTTACTTAAACAGAGAGGTTATATATAAAGCCAATGTTCCTGATGCAGGATATTCACAAAGTGTTGAGTATGGATGCAAAGAAAAAGTAGGTAAGCCTGTAAAAGCAGAAGTTTCTATACCATTCTCTGATTTACAAGGAAAATTAACAAGTAGTGTAAACTATCTAGCTGTAGAATTGCACCAATACTCTGAAAAGAGTTCAGACATCTACTTTGACATGCAAAACATCAGATTTGAAGATGAAGCACAAGAAGCCACATCTGAGGATGAATTTGCTACACCAGTATTGACGATAGGAAGCAATCCAAGTGAGAGAAACTTTACATGGTATAACAAAGTTAATGCTGCTGGATATGTAGAAGTAAAAGAGTTTGGCGATAGCGAAGGTGAAATCTTTGCAGCAGAAGCTAATGAGAATAACCGTAAAGAAGGATTTGTAAATTATAAAGCACATATAAGCGGATTATACCCAGATACAGAGTATGAATTGACATATTGGAATGGAGAAGAAGGAGAAAAGTCAGATCCAATTAGTTTTAGAACAGCTAAAGAAGGAGACTTTCAATTCTTCTTAGTAGGTGACCCACAAATAGGTGCGAGCGGCAACAAAGAAAGCGATGCACAAGGTTGGGACAAAACATTAAACATCATGAAGAAAAGAATGACTGATGAAGGAACAAATTTTGCCTTCCTACTAAGTGCTGGTGATCAAATCAATAGCTACTCAAGTAATGAGGATGAATACGTGGGCTTTACTGAAAGAGACGGATTAAAGGGAATGACGTTGGCGCCAGTTATTGGTAACCACGATGGAGAAAATGCTACTAGAAATGGATTTTTTGAACACTATACACTTCCAGAATTCGGCAATAAAGATAGAGCAGACTATGCTTATGTATATAATAACACCTTATTTATTTCACTAGATTCTACTTATGGAGTGCATCAAGCCGAACATAATGATTTTGTAAAGAAGACAGTTGAAAAATACAAAGACAAAGTAGACTGGAAAGTATTAACATTTCACCACGCAATATATTCAGTCGCATCGCATGCAGTTGATGAAGACATACTAAAGAGAAGACAATATATTCCGCAATTAGTTAAGGACAATGGCATCGATGCAGTTCTTATGGGCCACGACCACGTATATGTAAGAACACACTTAATGGATGGAACAGAGCCAATAATAGAGTGGAAAGATGGCTTAGAAGGTAATGCGCCAAGCGAGTATATAAATCCTAAGGGAGCGCTATACATTACAGCAAACTCTGGCTCGGGATCAAAATTCTATACAATAAAAAAAGAAAAATTTGATTATGCAGCAGTACAAAACCAAGAAAGAGTTCCTAACTATTCAGAAATATCTGTTACAGATAATACTTTTAAAGTGGTAACATATAGGACAAGTGATAACTCAGTAGTTGATGAAGTAACACTTAAGAAAGAAAAAGCTTATACCCCAGTTCTTACTATTGGAAATAATCAAAGCGAAAGAAACTTTACATGGTATAGCGTATCAACAGATAAAGGACAAGTTGAAGTCAAAGAGGCTTCAAATCCACAAAACACACAAATAATTAGATGTGAAGAAAAGAAAGATAACAGAAAAGCTGGATATATAAGCTATAGAGCAAAGATAACAGGTCTAAAGCCAGCTACAGAGTATGAATTGACATATTGGAATGGAGATAATGGAAGCAAGTCAGATCCAATTAGCTTTAGAACAGCGAAAGAGGGAGACTTCTCATTCTTCTTAGTAGGTGACCCACAAATTGGTGCAAGTGGCGATACAGCAAGAGATGCAGAAGGCTGGGATAAGACCTTAAACATCATGGCAGAAAAAATGAAAGACCCTAATAATAACTTTGCCTTTTTACTAAGTGCTGGTGACCAAATCAATGATTATGACGATAATGAAGATCAATACAAACAATATATTCAAAGAGCAAACTTAAAGGGAATGACGTTGGCGCCAGTTATTGGTAACCACGATGGAGAAGGTTATGCGAGAAGCGGTTACTTTGAGCACTTTGCTCTACCAGATCTAAATGAAGAGGGGAGAGCAGATTATGCTTATGTATATAACAATACATTATTCATATCACTAGATTCGACATATGGATGGGATGCTGCAAGACACAATGATTTTATTAAAAAGACTGTTGAAAAATACAAAGATAAGGTTGATTGGAAAGTATTGACATTCCACCACGCAATTTACTCAGTTGCATCACATGCAAGTGACTCGGATATATTGGACAGAAGACAATATATTCCAAAGCTGGTTAAAGACAATGGCATTGATGCAGTTCTTATGGGACACGATCACGTATATGTAAGAACGCACTTGATGGACGGAACAGAACCATTAGTTGAGTGGAAAGATGGTGTAGAAGGACAGGTACCAAGTGAGTATATAAACCCTAAGGGAGCGCTATACATTACAGCAAACTCTGGTTCAGGATCAAAATTCTATAGAATACAAAAAGAAAAATTTGCCTATGCAGCAGTACAAAACCAAGAAAGAGTTCCTAACTATTCAGAAATATCTGTTACAGATAATACTTTTAAAGTGGTAACATATAGGACAAGTGATAACTCAGTAGTTGATGAAGTAACACTTAAGAAAGAAAAAGAAAATCCAAATCCTGAACCACAACCAGAGCCAAATCCAGAACCAAATCCAAACCCACAACCAGAACCAAATCCTGATAACGACAATACTATAATTATACCGCCATATGAACCTGACAATAGAGATGAGCACAGCTATAGACCAAGAAGGCCAAGAACAGACAAGACAGAAGATAAGAAAGAAGAAACAAAGACTATTGAAACAAATACAAAACCTATAGAAAAAACAAAACTTAGTCCAATAGAAGTAGCTGATAAAGTTTTGCCAGTTAATTTTACAGACATAGTCAATGAAAAAAGAAGAGATGCCATCATCAATCTTGCTTCAAGAGGCGTTTTAGCTGGTATTAAAAAAGATAAGTTCATGCCAAACACAACAGTTACTAGAGCCATGGTAGCTGCAGTCTTTATGAGAATATCAAGAGATAAGTTTATAAACACAAATATGAGCGTAAAAGATATAATGATGAAAGACTGGTACTTCAATTCAGTTAAGTGGGCAATGACACATGGCATTGTAGCCGGATACCCAGACGGATCATTCAAGCCTATGAAAAAAGTAAGTAGACAAGAATTAGCCGTTATGCTTGAAGGACTTCTTAAACTATATAATATAAACATGCCTAATGTAGTTGACGTTGACTATAGCGCATATAGCTATCTACCAGCATGGAGCCGTGATGCAGTTATAGACGTAGTTAGAAAAGGACTTTTAGAAGTCGATCAAGATGGCAAACTTGGATACGATAAAGAAGTTAGTCGTGCTGACTTTGCATACGCAATTGATAAGATAGTTGAGTTTGCACTAAACAATTAGTTTTTAATAAAATATAGCTAAGAATAATTGATATCTACCCTCTTTACTTGATGAATGAGTAAGGAGGGTATTTTTTTTGTAAAATTATATTAAATAAAAACCAAATACTTTACTCACACTTAACATATTGCACATATAACATTAACAAAGCTCATGTATCATAAACAAGTAATTGAGATATGAAAATTATTTAGGAGGATGTATGAGTAAGATTTCTTTAAGACATGTATATAAAAAGTATGATAATGGAATCGATAACGCTGTTAAAGACTTTAATCTTGAAGTAGAAGACAAAGAGTTCATAGTCTTTGTTGGACCATCAGGCTGTGGCAAGTCCACAACGCTTAGGATGATAGCTGGACTTGAAGATATTAGTGAAGGCGAGCTACTAATCGATGGCAAGAGAATGAACGAGGTAGCGCCAAAGGATAGAGGCACTGCAATGGTTTTTCAAAATTATGCTCTATACCCACACCTTAATGTTTATGACAATATTGGTTTTGGCCTAAAGATTCGTGGCGTTGACAAGGATATTAGAGATAAAAGTATTAGAGAAACTGCCGAAAAGCTTGGTTTAAGTGAGTACCTAAAGAGAAAGCCGGTTGAACTATCAGGCGGACAAAAGCAAAGGGTAGCTTTAGGCAGGGCCATAGTTAGAGACGCTGAAATCTTTTTAATGGATGAGCCGCTATCGAACCTTGATGCTAAGCTTAGAATACACATGAGAGAAGAGCTTGTTGAGCTACAAAGGGAGCTGGGCTCAACTGTTATATACGTAACTCATGATCAAACAGAGGCTATGACTATGGCTACAAGGATAGTTTGTTTAAAAGATGGCGTGATTCAACAAGTTGGCACTCCAAAGGAGCTTTATGAAAACCCTAGCAATGTCTTTGTTGCGGGCTTTTTAGGAGCACCGCCAATGAATTTTATCAAAGGAAAAATTAGATACGGAAAACTTTATAATAGCAAAGGAAGGGCTCTTGCAAATTATTCTAATGTTGACAATAAAGATGTAATCATGGGCATTAGGCCTGAGCACATTATAATTACTGATAATGAAGATGACTTTGCACTAAAGATTAAGATGGTAGAACTATTAGGAGCTGATTACCATATACATGGCGAGCTAGATGGAGATGAGATAACTCTTAGAGCAGATGCAAAGCTTGATATCGAGTCAAAAAGCGAGATACATATTGCTTTTGTGACAGAAAATATCTTGTTATTTGATGCTAAGACTGAAAACAGAATTTTCTGGGAGGCAATAGATGGAGCTAAGTAGAGAAGTAAGCAAAGCAAAAGATAAAAGCAAAGCAAAAAGAGTTCGTGGAATAAAAAGTATAAGCTTTTCAGGCTTTCTTGTCTATATAGTTTTGCCACTAATACCGCTTTTGGTGTTTTGGTTCATCCCAATGATAGCGTCATTCTTACTAAGTTTTACAGATTGGGACTATATCAGCCCGACATTTAATGTAGTTGGCGCACAAAACTACAAGGACATACTTAGCAGCGATGCCTTTTGGCAAGCACTTAAAAATACTTTGTTATTTGGTCTAGGAACAGTAGTTCCGACACTTATCTTTGGCTTTTTGATGGCCATACTCATAGATAAGTTTAGACGTGGCAAAGAGATTATACAAGGCTTTTTATTTGCGCCATGGATTACGCCGATGGTTGCTATGTCTATAGTATGGAGCTGGATGTTTAGACCAGATATCGGCCTTATCAATAGAGGGCTAGCTATTTTTGGTATAAGTGGACCAAACTGGTTAACAGACTCAAACACAGCGCTCATCGCTGTAATGATAGTAACCGTATGGAAGACATCGGGCTGGTGCATGCTTTATTACGCCGACGCCATTAGCAAGATACCAAAGGATTTATTCGAAGCATATGAGCTTGAAGGCTCAAGTGTTTGGCAAAAGATAAAGTACATCTATATGCCGATGACAGCAAAGACAACACTGTTCTTAGCGGTTATAAGCCTAATTAACTCAATACAAGCCTACGACCAAATCAGTGTACTAACACGTGGCGGCCCAGCAGGATCAACAAGAACACTGCTTTATTTATTCTATCAAATGGCCTTCGAGCAATTCAACATGGGTAAGGCGACAACGGTAACCATGATTATGGTCGTCATTACTGGTATACTCGCTGGACTTATGTTTATCTTGCAAAAGAAGTTTGCAAATAGGTGATAAAGATGAAAAAACAAATTAAATTAGTAAATATAATAATAGTTACAATAGTAAGTATCATTACCTTCTTCCCACTTTTATGGATGTTTTCAAACTCATTTAAGAGTGCGGAAAGCATAATCAGAGAGCCGATGAGATTAGCTCCAGAATTCTTTGACTTAAGAAATTTTAGAGGCGTTTTAGAGCAGGCACCATTTGACCTATATATTTTTAACAGTATAATCACATCCATCGCGATAGTTGTGCTTCAAATGCTAACGTCTATACTCATGGGATATGGCTTGTCACGCTTTAAGTTCAAGGGAAAGAAAGTTTTATTTGGGGCAATACTACTAACGTATATGCTGCCAGCTGCGGCGACTTATGTACCGAGCTATGTAATACTTGCTAAGATGAATTTAATAGATACACTAACTGGCATCGTAATATCAAACGCGGCGAGCGTCTTTGCCATATATATGATTTATCAAACATTTTCATCCATACCAAAGGAGCTTATCGAAGCGGCTGAGATGGACGGAGCAAATAACTGGCAGATACTTTGGAGAGTTTTGGTACCAGTAGCAAAGTCTACAATACTTACAACTGCTCTAATTCAGTTCGTGGCGATGTACAATAACTACATGTGGCCATCACTTATAACTAACAGCAAAAAGAATTATCTAATAAGCGTTGGCTTAAATATATTTTTTAATTCAAGAGGAAATTTCACTCAAAACCTACCTATGCTCATGGCAGCTAATGCTATTGCGGTACTTCCGCTATTAATATTATTTTTAGTATTACAAAAGTGGTTTATCAAAGGCATCAGTGACAACGGCATAAAAGGCTAAAATTATCATTATAGGAGGAAAAAAATGAAAAAATTAAGAAGTTTAGCTGTAATACTTTTAGTATTATCACTAGTATTTACAGCGTGTTCACCAGCTGCTAAGGAAGCTATGGACGAAGGAGATAAGACTACAAGCGCTGAAGCAAATGAGTCAAAGAGCGAAGAAAAGAAAGATGAAACAGCTAGCGATAAGCCAGTTGAAATTCAATTCTGGTATGGATTAGGTTCTGTAGCTGGAGAAACTATGGAAGAAATTATTAATGATTTTAACAATTCACAAGACAAGGTAAAGGTAACAGGCGTTCAACAAGCTGACTACGACGAAACTTATCAAAAGGTTCAAGCAGCTATTGCAGCTAATCAAGCACCAGCAGTTTTTATAGGTAGCAAGATTAAAGAAATGGGTGAAGCAGGTCTATTGGCTGATTTAACACCATATATCGACGAAAGAACACCTCTTGATGATTATCTAGATGTATTCATGAAGCCAGATCAAATCGATGGCAAAGTATATGCATTCCCAGCTTATGGCACAACTCAAGTTATTTACTATAGAAAAGATTTACTTGAAAAAGCTGGATTAGATCCTCAAGATGTATATTCATCTTGGGACAAAGTTTTTGAAGCATCAAAGACAATGCAAGAAAAAGGCATAGCTGACTGGGGTCACCTAGTTATGTGGGGTCCAGATAACCTATCAGACATTGCTTATAGCAATGGCGGAACTGTATTGTCAGAAGATGGTAAGACAGTAACTATCAACTCGCCTGAATGGGTTGAGGCTTGGGACTTTGTTAGAAAGCAAATTTTTGACGATAAAACTACTAAGATTGAATCAGGCGGACAAGGCTGGGAGTATTGGTACAGAACCATCGATAACGTTATGAATGGTACTGCAATGAGCTATACTGGTTCATCAGGAGATAAGGGCGACCTTGATTTTACAAAGATTGACTCAATTCCTCAACCATCATTACATGATAAAAATGGTAAAGCTCAAGCAGGCGCACACAGCTTATTAGTTCCAGAAGCTGTATCAGAAGAACAAAAGAAAGCTGCTTATGAATGGATAGCATACTTCACAAGTCCTGAAATATCTGCTAAGTGGTCAATGAAGATTGGTTATATTCCTGTTAGAAAGAGCACTATGGATATCGAAGAGTACAAGAAGTTTACAGAAGAAAGTCCATATGCAAAGGTACCATATGAACAAGCACTTACAGCTACACCAGTGTTTGTAGACCCAACTAAGGGACAAATCATAGACGCTTTAAAGATAGCTGCAGATAAAGTTGAATTACAAAACGTTCCAGCTAAGGAAGCACTTGATGAAGCACAAAAAGTAGCTCAAAAAGCACTTGATGAAGTACTAAATAAGTAATATTATAATTTGGGCGTCTCTATATGAGGCGCTTATTTTTTAATGAGAGGTATATATGCAAAGAGAAAAATTCTTATATATAAAGTTAAATAAGGCTTATGACGTAGTAAATTTCACTATTGATAAAGATGTCAAGGCCTTAACAATTAAGTGGAGCAATAACAAACAGTTTTTTAGCGCCTACGTTTTTGGTCCAGATAAGAAGCTATATGCGCAGATAATAGCTGCGAAAGAAAATGGAGAAAGGCGCATAGCTACTATCCAATCTAGCTGTTCGCCTTGCTGCCAAAGCTTTAAGCCTAATATAGCTAAGGGCGTTTGGAGTCTTGAATATGGCGTTCTAAATATGTGTGACGCAGATGATATCAGTCTTGAAATTTATGAAGGAGATTTAGATAGTGAAGAAAATAGCTTTAATGAAGTAAATTTATTTGATAGCATAAAGATGATGGACGATGGACCTAAGAAAACTTCTTATGCGGCGGACTTCCACACTCACACCATATATTCAGACGGTAAAATGTCTAGAGAAGCCAATAATGAAGTGGCGATAAAGCAAGGACTAGACTTCTTTGTGCCTACGGATCACAATGTCTATCACTACACATGGCCAAAGCATGAGGGCTTAAAAGTTTACCCGGGAATAGAGATAACATCTAGCCTTGGTCACATCAACTTATTATTTGCAGAAAAAACGCCATTTGCAGAGCATGCAATATATGAGATTGAAGACGAAGAAGGGCTTGTAAAGATAATCAAAGAGGCGAAGGACTACTCACTGATTTCAGTGAACCATCCATGCATGCCGCCATGGGACTTTAATGCAAAATCATTTCCGCTTGACTTAATCACGTTTATGGAAGTGATCAACGACCCGACGTATATGACATCTAAAAAGGCAATCAAAGACGCCATAAGGGCTTGGAACTACTTATTAAACGATGGCTACAGAGTCATATCCATAGGCGGAAGTGATTCACACTTACTTCCAGAAGAAAAATATGAGGGTTCAGCATATCCATCACTTTTAGGAGATCCAAAAACCATAGTTTACGCAAAAGAGAACACAGCCGAAGCGCTTAAAGACGCGATGCTGGCTGGAGAAGTGTCTGTGACTAGATCAAAGGAGATAAAGCTTAGTGCCAATGGCTTAGCAAGAGAAAATGAAAACTTCACTGGAAGAGCTAGCTTAAGAGCGGAATTACTCGAAAACAATTTTCATTCATCAGCTCTTCATATATCTTGGCTAATCGATGGCGAGTGCGTTAAAGATGAAAAGGCTAAAGAGTCGATGTTCAGCATTGAAATAGACAGCGCTTACCACTGGATAAGAGTAGATGTTTGGGACGAAGAAGGAAACCTTTATGGATACACTAATCCCATTTTCTTCAATAGAAAGACTAAGGAGCACGAGATGAAAGTCTGGGGCGATTTGATGGAGAAGATGTCAAATGAAAAATAATATAAAGGGCGTAATATTTGATAAAGACGGAACGCTTTTAAAATTTACTGACATTTGGAGGCTTAGTTTAGAAGATCTCTTTGATTATTATGAGCTTAGTGAAGCTGATAAGCTAGAGATAAGACAGGTAGTAGGAGTGAATGAAGACTGCAGTATTAGAGAAAATTCTATACTTGCCTCAGGGACTATAGCTGATTTAGCAGAAGTATTTAATAAATATGTTGACAAAAGTAAAGAAGCTCTTGACAAAGAGATAAGTGATTTCTTTTTAGATTACTTGGCTAAGCATCCAGAATTGATTGTGGGGACGTGCGATGTTAAAAAGTGTTTTGACAAGCTAAAGAAGCTTGATATCAAAGTAGCTGTCATAACAGCAGACAGCTTTAAGCAAGCAAAACTAAGTTTTGAAATGCTTGGAGTTTTTGATGAAATAGATTTTTTAGCAGCAGCTGATTTTTATCCAAATAAACCAGATCCATCATCATTAGATGCTTTTTGTAAAAATTTTAATCTAAATAGAAAAGAAGTGGCCGTTGTGGGCGACTCACTAATAGATCTAGAGCTAGGTAAAGTAGCTGGGCTTGCTGTTGGCGTCACGTGCGGCGTAGGCACAAAAGAGATGCTTATGAAGGATGCGGATATTGTTTTGGATACGCCACTTGATTTAATAAATGCATTAAGATAAGTAAATAAATATTAATTGGGTATAAAAGATGTGTGAAGCGAATACTGCTTTACACATTTTTTGCGTTTAAGGAGATATATATTGAAGAACTTACTTATAATATTTACGAGAGTACCTATTGAAGGGCATACCAAGACGCGTCTCGAAGACTTTTTATCTAAGAAGGACATAGTTTTATTTCACAAGAATCTAATTAAAAGGCTTGTAAATGAACTTAAGTCTGATAAATGGGATTTAGAAGTGCATGCGACGCCTATTGACAAAGTAGATATACTTAAAGAAATTTTACCAAATGAAGTATACAAAGCGCAAGCTGAGGGAAATCTTTTTGAAAGAATGGAGCTCGCCATCAAGAAGGCACTTGAAACTCATGAAAAGGTCGCTCTCATTGGCTCAGACATCTATGACATTAGCAAAAAAGATATCGAGGCCGCCTTTGCAGCGCTTGATACGAATGATATAGTTTTTAATCCATCATCGGACGGTGGCTATTCACTAGTCGCGTCGAAGATTAATTTAGCTAATAAACTTAATATAGATTTTAAAAATAAATCAATGATACTTGATGAAAGTATTAAAAATTCTAATACTTCGCTAATTAAGAGCCTTAGAACCATTGATGATATTGACACGAAAGAGGATCTATTATATAATTACTTTGGTAAAAATGTGTATTTTTTAAGTAAGGATGAGATTATCTTAGATGGCAAAAAAATAAAGCTTGATGAGACAATTTTTCACGACTTAATTAATATAAATAATTGGGGGAATAATAATGAAGAAGAAAAACTTATCTAAGATAATTTTAATAGCAGCTATTTTAATCATAGTTCTGCTGTACTTCATAGTACCAAGCTTTAATGCGACTATGAAAAATTTCGTAACCCAGCTAGGAAGCCTTAATCTTGACGCTGTTGTTGAGCTAATCAGAGGATATGGCGTATATGCAGCTATCATTTCATTTATATTAATGATTTTGCAATCGATTCTTGCGCCAATACCTGCTCTACTAATCACTTTAGCAAATGCAGCAGTATTTGGCTGGTGGAAGGGCGCACTTCTATCGTTCTCTTCATCAATGGCTGGCGCAGCTCTTTGCTTCTACATCGCTAGAACCCTAGGTAGAGACGCTGTTGAAAAAATCGTAACTAAGACAGGACTTGCTAAGGTAGATGAATTTTTTGAAAGATACGGCAAAAACTCAATACTTATCTGTAGACTGCTTCCATTCGTTTCATTTGACATAGTTAGTTACGCAGCAGGCCTAACACCTATAAAGTTCTGGGACTTCTTCTTAGCAACAGGCCTTGGACAACTACCAGCAACTATCGTTTACTCATACCTTGGTAATTTAGCTGGCTCTACAAAGACTATATTTATAGCAATAGTTTCTGTTATTGCTCTAAGCGCCTTGATTTACATGATAGGTAAGATATATAATGACAAAAAGAAAAATAAATCCAATTAAGATACTGAGCCTATTACTAATAATAATAGGCTCCGTTCTAGTTATAAAGTATGTGCCGATGGAGAGACTCAAGACCTTCATCAAAGAGCGAAGAGAGCTTTCAGAAGTTTTATACGTAGCTGCTTTTGCGATACTGCCTGTATTTTTCTTCCCAGTGCCAGTCCTTGCGCTTATAGCCGCAACCTTATTTGGCTTTATTAAAGGAAGTCTCTTGACCATGGTAGGAGCGCTTTTAAATATGTCTATCATGTTTGTCATCGCAAGATACATCGGCAGAGATTTTGTTAGCGCCTTGGTTCATAAGCATGTGAGCAAAAAAACTTACGATAGATATTTTGCCAAAGACGCGAAGATCGCATCAGGACTATTTTTGCTAAGACTTACGCCAATCATTCCATACAATATACTTAATTATGCTTATCCCTTAACTGATATAAGCTTTTGGAGGTATTTAATCGTTTCTTTCTTGGGGATAATGCCTGGAACGCTTGTTTACCTAAACCTAGGTGACAAGATTAAGGACTACAAGTCCAAAGAGTTTCTGATTGCAGTTTTAATCATGCTCGCACTTGTAATTATTTCCGTTTTGCTTACAAAGTACGTTAACAAGAAAAATGATAGCAATAGTAGTTCCAGTATATAAGGAAGAAAAGAGCATAGAGCGCTTCATAAGGCATTTATATAGCCTAGATGGAGACTTCAAAGTCTATATAGCTTATGCCGATGGCGGGGACAAAACGCTTGATGTGCTTGATAAACTAAATAAGGAGTTTCCTTTCAATATAGTTATGAGCGAAAAATCACGCTCAGTGCAAATGAATACAGGCTTTAAAGAGACAAGCAAGGACAAGATAATGTTTTTGCATGCGGATTCGTATTTAGATAAAGACGCCATAGTCAAGATGGATAAGGCACTTGATAAGTACAGCGCCGCAGCCATTAAGATAAGGTTCACTAGTAAGAGGCTATTAATGAAAGTCGTTGCCTTTAGATCAAATATAAGACTTAAGCTATATAATATTGCCTATGGCGACCAAGTTATGTCCTTTAGGCGCGAAAAATTCATAGAGATGGGCATGTTCAAAGAACTACCGCTTATGGAAGACTACGAAATGTCAAGAAGGCTCAAAAAAGAAGGAACAAGGATAAAAGCGATTGACTCATACGTTACGACAGACGCGAGACGCTTTGAAAACGGCGGAATACTTAAAACGATAATCCTACACAAGAAGCTGAAATTCATGTTCCTACTCGGATACCCGATTGAAGAGATCACAAGGAGATACAGAGATGAAAGATGATAAGAAAAATTATTTAAAATATGTCAAAGAGACTTGCCTCGACTGCTCACTATGCACACAAAACTGCGACTTTTTAACGAAATACAAACTAGACTTAGCAGATTTTGTGTCAAGAGAGGACCTTGCTTACTCATGCTTCTTATGCGGTAGATGCTACGAGGTCTGTCCCGTTGATTTAGATGGCAGAGAGATCTCACTAATACATAGGAAAAATGAGGGCTTCGGCATGATGAAGTTTGAGAAGTCCCTATATAAATTTAGAAATAACTCAAATAAAAAGACTAAGGATTTGCTATGGCTTGGATGCGCTTTTCCAAGAGCTTTTCCAGAAACAACCAAGAAAATGATAGAGATATTTAAAGAAGATGGTTGTGACTACTCAATCGACTGCTGCGGTAAACCAGTCTTTGAGAGCGGTGACAAAGAGCGTGCTCAAAACAATATTGATCACGTCAAAATGCTTTTACTTAAGAAAAAAGTAAAGAGAGTCGTTACATGCTGCCCAAACTGCTACCACTTCTTTAAAGATTACACAGACATAAACGTAATAACAATATATGAAAAGCTTCACGAGCTAGGCATAGGCAGGGTTTTTGAAGATGAGTTTCACATCTACCACCCATGTCCAGACAAAGTTTATAAAGAGATGTTTAAAGATTTAAAATATTTCATGCCAAACGCCAAAAGTGACTACAAAGACGTTTTATGCTGCGGTCTAGGCGGACTTGCAATCCGCGACGAACCAGAGATAGCGAAAGCATTTTTAGATAGACTTAAAAATTATGATAGTATGGTCACAACATATTGCGCAAGCTGCTCAATACAGTTCACAAAAAACGGCATAGCTAATCAGCACGCACTTACCATGATACTTGGAACAGACGAAAAAGTCGTTCCAACAAGTCTAGCTAGATTAATAAAGATGAAATTTTATGGCGGAAGATAAATTTACAATAATTTAAGATAGTTTTAATCAAAACTATATATAATTAAAATATAATACAGTTGTGAATTATTATGTAAGCAGTAGTGGTTCACTAAAAATATTTTAAGGAGATGAGAATATGTTAAGAGAGAAAAAACTCAAAACATTAATATCGTTTTTATTGGCACTATCTTTTTTTATTGTATCATCAAGTAACAGCTTAGCAATGAATAGAAATCTTCACTTAGATGATAAATGCTCTAATTATAATTTGAATAATTATTATGAAGAGTATACTGATGATTTAGGCAATATTGTTTCTGTAGAGATAAAATACATAGACAATAAAGATTTAACAGAAATTAAAGTTTATTTAAACCACGAATTAACTCAGATATCACTTATTACTGATGATGATATTTATTACAAAAGCGTTAAATATTCTAATTTCAACAATATGAATGTTGATAATAAAATTAATAGTTATGACAAAGTTTATCATTTGCCAAAAAAAATGTTTGAAGAAAAAAGTGTGGATAATATTTTATCAAAAATAAATAATAATTATGATGGCGCGGCTTTTTATGGTCACTTCGTCCCTCTTAGATCGTTTCCAGGCACAAAACCATGTGATTTATACTATTATAATTATGATGAAGAACCTGATTTGCATCGATTTAATGCTAGGGCTATAAACATTACTGCAGGAACTCCTATTTCTGTTGCAATTGGACTAGTTATTGCTTTTGTAACATCAGAATTAACACCACTTGGTATTTTAGAAATAATAGGTGCGTCAATTGCAGGAGATGTAGTTACTAATTATGTTACTAATATATTAACATTTTCAACTAAAAAGATCAGGTACATGCCAATAATTGATGGAAGAGAAATATTTGGAGATGCATATATTGAAGAATTATGGCTAATAAGTCATGACAATCTAAAAAATATAGATACATTTCATTTAGCTCAAAATGTTCATGGAGCTAATAGAGGCACTTCACCTGAAGAAATAGCAAGAGATGCACAAATTGCTGAAGCACAAGGACAATATTAAAAAATATATATTGTTTAATATTATATTAATTGTAACATTTTGCATAATAATATATATAAATATATATTATTATGCATGCGACTTATTATTAAGTCCATATATAGTATATATTTTATTGTTAATTATATATATATTTAAAGAAAAAAATAAAAAATTTGTTATGGTTAATTTAGTGATAACTCTTATATTTTTTATCTTTACACTTGCTTTTAAGCCTAATTACACAGTAAATCAAGCTAGGGCAATAATAGAAAATGATTTTCATACTAAAGCCATGATAAGTTATGAAAATCTAGGATATCCAAAAAGGAAGAATATTATATCTAGAGGTTTTTACACATATATTATAGAAGATAATAAGCTAATTATATTTGATAACGAGAGTGGAAAATTTAAACAAATATAAGTAAAATGTGATATATAATTTTTTTTAAAGCAGATGCATTATGTGATATGCATCTGCTTCTTTTATATCTAATATACTATTCTTCTTTTTTTACCTGCAAATACTTTGGTCTTTTATAAAAGGTATCTAGTAATGGTACCATGAAGGCAGCTATAAATCCACCGGAGAAGCCGTTATTATAAAGGTTTAGTCCAGCATGGAGGCCGCCAACGTTGTTTATAAGCGCCATGTGCAAGAAGCCTGCCAAGAAGCCTGCGAAGCTACCGTAGTAGTTTGAGATTGGGCAAAGTGTTGTGCCAAAAAGGCTTGCAAGTAGAAGTGCTGTGTCATGCGGGTTGTAGACGTTGATCAGGCTTGCAAAATAAATTCCAGCAAATATTGGCAGTGCGTTTCTTATGTCTTTACCGATAAAGGCAAAGCCCATGATTGTCAGTATGTCGCCGATGATTGGCCCGTTTAGCTCGCCTCCGACAAGTATTACATAAAGCGTCGATACTATGCCAAGTGTGCCCGCATTTATTAGGCAGGCGCCGCTACCAAATTCTGCCTCGTAATTTTGAAGCATGGGTCCTATCCTCTTAAGAAGTTTAAAATAATTTATAAGTGCATTTTTTTCGCAAAATCCCAAAATTATGAAGAGCATCGATAGAAGTAAAAGTAGTGGCAGGAACTTATCGTTGTAGCCACTCAAGACTATGTGTCTTTGTGGTAGCTCTATGTTTATAGTTTTTAAAAAGCCTGAGTAGAACATGGCGATGATGCCTGCTGTGAAGCCGCCATTGTAAAGGTTAAAGCCTTTATGAAACTCTTTGAATGGTTTTAAAAGCGGCGTAAATATAAAGCCTACTAAAAAGCCTGCGAAGAAGGCACAGACCACGCCAAAGACGCCGCCAACTAAGAGGTAGACGTTCGTCACCATGGGTGCAAGCGATGTAACGAAGAGGGCGTTTGCGATATTGTCTTCGATCTTGATTTTGTAAAGCCTTGTGAAGGAGATGACGCCAAACATTAGCGGCATTGAATTAAGTAGATTCTTGCCAAAGAGCGAGAAGCCCGACACAACGAAGACGGCGGCTATATGTATGCCTCTTAAGTCTATCTTTCTAATATTCATTATCATTATCGAGAATAGTGTGACTATGGAGCTATTAACAAGGGCGGCGCCGATGTTTGCAAGCTTCATATAGTCTGTCACGAGAGATGCCGATGAGACGCAGATGATATTTAGACCATTCACAATTTCATCTGGCGTGTTAAAGGCAAAGCCCGTTATAAATAAAAATATGGCGTATAAGTATAAAATTAAGTACTTATTTTTATAATCACTAAGGTTAATCATGCTATGCGCCTCCTTATCTTATATATATTTTACCATAAAAATGGATAAAATTGATATAATATTTTTTTGTGATTTATTTTGGCGGATTGGGTATATATAGTTTGAGCGAAAGGCTCAATAAGGAGGTATAAATGACAAATTTAATAGGTAAACAATTAGACGAATTTAAGGTAAATGCATTTCAAGCAGGAAAGGACTTCTTCCAAGTAACAAACGAAGACTTAAAGGGTCACTGGAGCGTACTTTTCTTCTACCCAGGAGACTTTACATTTGTATGCCCAACAGAACTTGAAGCACTTGCTGAAGAATACGAAAACTTCAAGAAAGCTGGCTGTGAAGTATATTCAGTTTCAACTGACTCTGAATTTGTTCACATGGAATGGCAAAAGACATCTCCAGCAGTTTCAAAAGCTAAATACGTTATGCTAGCTGACAGAGCATTTGAACTTTCTAGAATGCTTGGAGTTTTAAACGAAGAAGAAGGTCAAGCTTACAGAGGATCTTTCGTAATCAATCCAGACGGCGTTATCACTGCATATGAAATCCACGACATGGGTATAGGTAGAAGCCCTAAGGAATTACTAAGAAAGGTAGAAGCTTCAAAATTCGTTAACGAACACGGAGACAAAGTCTGTCCAGCAAACTGGATGCCAGGCGAAGACACACTTACACCAGGCATGGACCTAGTAGGTACAATCTAAGATATTTACAAGAGTAGGCGCATCTATGCCTACTCTTTTTTACGTCTAGGCCATTTTAAAAAATTATCGAGATAAAGGGATAATTCGCTTGACGTATTAATATATTTAGTTGTATAATAAATATATAAGCAAAACTATGTGTGTAAATTAAGGAGGTTATTTTATGAGAAAAACAGAGTGTACAACTATATTAGTTGGTAAAAAAGCGTCAATAGATGGAACTATCATCATCGCGAGAAACGAAGACTATCATGACGCCATAAACTTAAAGAAATTTGTGGTTCATGAAGAAAAGCCAAACGGAAGCGTTTATGAATCAGATAACACAAAGGTTAAAGTTGAATTGCCAAAGGGGGCAATGAGATATACAGCCATCCCATCAGATGATAAGAACGAGCCAGGCGCTTATGCAGAAGCAGGTTTTAACGAGCTAGGCGTTGCAGTTAGCTCGACAGAAAGCTTATACGGCAACGAAAGAGTTTTAGCTCTTGACCCACTAGTACTTGATGGTATCGCAGAAGACGCTATAAATGACTTAGTTACACCATATGCAAAATCAGCTCGTGACGGAATTAAATTCTTAGGCGAACTTATCAAGAAATATGGTTCAGCTGAAGGCAATGGTATATTATTTGCTGACAAGGACGAAGCTTGGTATATGGAGATACCTACAGGACATCACTGGGTAGCTGTTAGAATACCTGATGATTGCTATGCAGTTGCTCCAAACCACGTTTGCATCGAACAAATAGACTTTAATGATAAAGAAAACTATATGTGGTCAGAAGGCATGGAAGAATTTGTTAAAGAAAATAACTTAAATCCAGACTTCGAAGGATTTAACTTTAGAAAAGTTTTCGGCACATATAGAGAGCTAGACAGGGTTTATAACACACCAAGAGCTTGGTACGCACACAAATTATTATCATCATGCGACTGTGACCCAACTTGCGGCGACATACCATTTATTAAGAAAGCTACAAGAAAGATTTCAGTTGAAGACTGCGCTAAAGTTTTAGGCTCACACTATAACGAAACAGAATTTGACCCACTAGGCTGGCAAGGAACAGAGCAAGAAAAGAAGAGATTCAGATGCATCTCACTTTCAAGAACAGCTCACTCACATATCTTACAAGTATATCCAGACCTAGATGAAAAACTTAGAGGAGTAACTTGGTTATCCTTCGGAACAACAGCATTCAACCCATACGTACCATTCTTTAACTACGTAGAAGACACACCAAAAGAATACAGAACAGTTCCTGAAAAGATGGACATCGACAACGCTTACTGGCTAGCAAAAGTCTTCGCATACTATGCAGAAGAACACTACAAGCTATTCAATAGAGATACACATGAGTTCTTACAACGTATGGCAGTCTATGGCAGACAAAGAGTTATGGAAATTCAAAAAGGAGCAAAGGGCTTAGACGACAAAAAACTTATGAAATATTTGACAGAAGAAAACCAAAAGACAGCCACTTACTTTATCGAAGAAACAAAGAAACAATTACAAGATTACGCAACAAGAGCTTTGTTCACTTCAAAATTAACTTTCCAAATGGATAAAAACTTATAAAATTTAATATTATGTATATGGATGGGGCCTTATGATGAGGCTCCATTTTTTGCTTTAGCATGAAAATAAATTATATTGACTTGACAAATATTATGGGGGGGGTATAATGGATATAATGACTTTAAAGAAGAACGGTTTATTATTAGGAGGTAATTTATGAAAAAGTACATTAAAGCAAATTTAAAATATTTGATTCTATCAATTTTATTTGCACTACTAAGTACTGTATCATTTTATTTTATAACAAGAAATATGGGTAAAGTTGTTGACGCAGCAGGAGCAGGAAACTTTGAAATTATTAAAGAAAGTTCTTTATATGCACTTTTATTCATAGTTCTATGGGTTTTTACTTCTTATCTAATGCTTAATTCTAGCAACAATTTTTCAAATAACGTTGCCTTGTCATTAAATAGAGATTATTGCAGAGCAGTATTTTTAATGCCAACAGCTATATATGACAAGAAATCAAATGATTATTACATAAACTTAATGAACGAAGACTTAAACATACTAAGAAGAGATTATTTTTTAACTCTTAGCCATTTTGCAAGCTATGTAATACAAGCCATAGTTTTCTTAGTCGGCTTATTTTTAATTAGCCCGTATTTTTGTGCACTTAGCTTAGTATTTTCACTTTTACCATTCTTCATAAGTAAGTTTGTCACTAAAAAATTGCAAGCGCTACAAATGGAAGTTTCTCAGTCAAATGAAGAAAAATTTGGCGGAATAAAAGAAATTGTTTTTGGATCACACCCTATAAAACAATCAGGCAATGAAGAAACTTTTATCAATCGATATCTAAGAGTCTTAGGTAAAAACTTATCGACAATAAAAGAGTCAAATATAAAAATGAATGTCTTTAATCAATCAATGCGTGGCTTAGGTTTATTGAGCCAATTAGTAATACTATCTTTAGGTGCTTTATTGATACTAAAAGGTACAGTTACTACAGGTGACCTAATCATGTCAATGTTCTTCATAACATCAGTTTCAGACGCAGTTGGAAATGCCATAGAGACGTATAACAATATAAAATCGACTAAAGGCGTTGGAGATAAATTCTTAAATATGCTTAAGAGTAATGAAGAGCTTCCAAAGGGAAGAGCCTTAGCATTAGAGGCGGGTAAAGTGAAAGACGGAGTAAGCGTTAAAAACTTTAGCTTTGCCTTTGGCGATAGAGATATATTTAAAAACTTCTCATATGAATTAGCCGATGGAGGCGCTTATGCAGTTATAGGTGAGAGCGGTAGCGGTAAATCAACATTTGCAAGACTATTAACAAAAGAGCTTGACGGATACAAAGGAGAAGTTAAAGTATATGGACAAGACTTAAACGAGATATCAGAAAAGTCCTTGTTTGAAAGCGTCGCAGTAGTACCACAAGAAGCCATGATATTTAAAGACAGCTTATTTAACAACATCACAATGTATGACAGCTCTATAAAAGAAGATAGTGACGAGTATAAAGAGATAATTAAGAAATTAAATCTCGAAGGCTTAGCAAAGAAAGAAAAAGAAGGTACCCTTGATGTACTTCAAGCATCTGGCGGAGAAAAAGAAAGAATATCCATAGCCAGAGCCATGATTAGAAAGCCAAAGATACTTATACTAGATGAGCCAACAACAGGACTTGACCCAGACAACGCAAGAGAAGTAAAGGAAATAATCACAAACTTAGACGGAGTTCTAAGACTAGTTATAACACACGATTACGACGAAGAATATCTAAAGAAGTTCGATGGAGTAATATTTATGAACGAAGTTTGTGCTTAATAATTGATAGTAGGTGGAGAGAAATCTTCACCTATTTTATTGAATAAATAAAGGTATTGCACTTTATTTAAGGTCATGATATCATATATATAGGCTTGGGGGTGATAAACTATGTGGAAGTTAAGAAAATATGTTTCGAATAAAGATTTATTTAGCTACATCATCATATATATACTATATAAAATAACTTTTCTATTAAGTCCATATCTATCTGGTATATTTATAGATGCATCAGTTGCGAAGGACTTTGACAAGATGATTTTATATGCTATATACAATATAATTTTGTTTGTGGCAGGACAGGGGGTTATGTACTTTTTTGACATCATTGAGGGAGAGGCAAGTACACGCTCGACCATTAATATATATGAAAAGCTTGATGATAATCTTTTAAGATACAATCTCAAAACTAATAATATTAGCCGAGACAAGATCAATCAAGAGATAACGCATAACCTTGATGCTGTTAGTAAATACATATTCAAGACACCAGTCAATGTAGTTTTTCAATTTTTGACAATGATTTTCATTTTTGTGATAATGCTTACTATATCGGTACAACTTGCTTTTGTCATGCTTATAAGTGTGCCAGTCGGTGCTTACGTTTCATACAAGCTTGGAGATAAAATTTCTGATTACTCCGAAGAAAATATTCAAAACACACAAAATATCAACGGCTACATCTTGGATAAGTACGAGATAAACAAGTCAGAGAGACTTTTAGATAAGAAGCAGCTCTTTAATATTAAAGATTATTTAGAAAAGTATAAGAACACTTTGTTTAAAAAATTCAAATTACAATCCTTAGTTGAAAATTGGATGATATATTTTATTTTAAATGGTGTCATACTTATGATGACTATACTATCAGGCTACTATGTTTTCAACGGCAGTATAAGTATAGGTGCATTCTTTGCTTCACAGCTGTACGTTTCACAGTTTTGGGGACCAGTGCAAGAGCTCTTTGATATAAGAAATGAGTATTTAAGCGATAAACCAGCCATCAATAATTTTGCGGAATTTTTAGAGATAGAAGCTGCTAAGTATAAAGATGATAAGATAAAGACTATTGAACTAAAAGATTTTGAGTGTTTAAGTAAAGATAATACTATTTTGAACGAAAAAGTCAACGCCTCTTTTGATGCATCTCATATCAATATTATCTGCGGGGACAATGGTACTGGTAAAACAACTATAGTCGAGGCAATACTTAATTATAACAAGAGATATAAGGGCAAGATATATATTAACGGTGAAGAACTAAAAGACCTTTCATATTCAGACATAGTTTATATACCAGCAGATTACTTGATATCAAAGTTTGGCGTGCTTGAGGACAAGGCGAAGATGTCGTCAGGACAAAGAAAGAAGGCGCAATTTGATTTATCACTATTAACAGATAAGAGCGTGTATATAATAGATGAGCCAACAAACTTCTTAGATCTTGAGAATAAAGAAGCAATTGCAAGGCTTATATCTGATTTATACGATAATGGCAAGATAGTTATAATGATTACACACGATAAAGACATTATAAATAAATTAAACAATGTAGAGACTATATATTTAGAAAGAAAAGTCGTAGCTTAATAAATTGACTATAGGTGGAGAGAAATCTTCACCTATTTTTTATCTAAATGGGTACATATATAAAAGAGGTGGTTATATGCTAAAGAGATTTTTTGATCTTAGTGGTGACGAGATCATTAATTTAAATAAAGATGAATTGAAACAAGCGATTAAGTCTTGTGAAGCGAGGATTGTTTTGTCTGAAAATGTTGTGGTTCAAGAGCCTGCGACTTATGGCGTGACATCGTCTGAGCTTGCTAAGGCTTTTGGCGCTGACCTAATTTTATTAAATTTCTTTGATGTAAATGAAAAGAAAATCAAGGGCCTTGATTATAGTGGTGATGACATCATTAAAAAGCTAAAAAATCTTGTAAAGAGACCTATCGGTTTAAATCTAGAACCAGTTCAAGATAAGAATATGTTTAGCGAAAAGAAAATTATTAGCGAGGGAAGAAAGGCAAGCGAAGAAAATATTAAAAAGCTTGATGAGATGGGCTTCGACTTCGTTATGTTTACTGGAAACCCTGGTACTGGCGTTGACAACGAGGGCATTAACGAGGCGATAAAACTTGCGAAAAAACATTTCCACGGACTTATCTTTGCTGGCAAGATGCATTCATCGGGCGTTGATGAAAAGATTGCTGACCTTGATGTTTATGAAGGCTTCTTAATCGCAGGCGCTGATGTGTTATCTGTACCAGCTGTTGGCACATGTCCAGGCGTTTTCGATGAAGACGTTAGAGCTATCGTGGAGCTTGCTCACAAAAACGGCGCTCTTGCCATGACAACCATCGGCACTTCGCAAGAAAGTTCGCCAAAGGAAGTCATTAGGGACATTGCTCTAAGAAATAAAATTATAGGCGCTGACATTCAGCATATAGGCGACTCTGGTTACGGTGGCCTTGCCATTTGCGAGAATATTTTCGAACTTTCAAGAACTTTAAGAGGAGATAGACACACATTTAAGCTTATGGCTGCGTCTATAAATAGATAATGGATACAGAAAAGTTTATTCGTTTTAGAAAAGAGCTTCACAAGATGCCCGAGGAGGCTTTTAAAGAGGATAAGACTAGGGCTTTTATCAAAAATGCTTTGAAAGATGTTAATGGTCTTGAGCTTGTGGAGGATAAATCTTATTTATTATATAGATGTTTTAAGGGCGAGGACAAAAAGTCAATAGTTTTGCGCTGTGACATGGATAGTATTGTAAATAGCAAAAAGACACGCTTTCACGGCTGTGGACACGATGGTCACATGGCGATAATGCTTGGCACTATACTTTCAATGGATATGGCTAAGCTTGACAAGAACGTTTATTTTTTGTTTCAAGCGGCTGAAGAGACTGGCTACGGAGCGCTTGATTCTCTTGAAATTTTTGATAAATACAGAATTACTGAGGCTTATGGCCTTCATAACTACGCTGGAATCAAGACAGGAACTATATCTACGAAGAAGGGACTACTTTTTCTATCGTCCTTTGGTTTAAAAGTAAATATACTTGGCAGGCAGTCGCACGCGTCTATACCAGAAAATTCACTAAATCCGATATATGCATGCAGCGAAATTATTAAAGATATAGAGCCATTCATAAGGAAAGACGCTTACAAGGATTTTACTCTTCAAGGCGAAAAATTCTCTGACAACATCTTTATAACCGTTGTTGGCGTAAAGCTTGGCGGGGAAAATTTTGGTGTGTCGCCAGCAAATTTAGAGCTAGATTTAACTTTGAGAGCATATAATGATGATGATTTGGCGAAACTTAAAAATATTTTCGAAAATAAATATAAAAAGTCTTTAGAAGAGATGGGTTTTGTGGTAGAATTAAATAGTACGGATGAATTTCTATCGGTCGTGAACGACGAAGAGCTTTATGCTTCTTTTACGAAAGCTATAGATGCGGATGGACTTCCATTCGAAGAGAGAAAAGAGATAATCAGAAGCAGTGAGGACTTCGGCTACTACAGGCGCAAGGCGAGAGAACTATTCTTCCTACTAGGCGTGGGCGAGGATCACAAGGACATTCACGATGAAGCGTATGAATTTAATGATGAGGCTATAGAAAACGGTATAAAAGCGTTTTTATCTATAGCGTATAGACTTTAGGAGGGATTAGATGAGCTGTGACAACGATTGCAAGGCATGCAAAGACAAGTGCGCGTTTGAAAAGCTACAAGTGAATGATAAATCAAAGATAAATAAGGTAATAGGCGTCGTGAGCGCGAAGGGCGGAGTTGGCAAAAGCTACGTGACAACGCTACTTGCGAACGCTTTGGCAAAAAAAGGCTACAAGGTCGGTATACTTGACGCGGACCTTACAGGACCGTCGATACCAGCATCTTACGGCCTTCATGGCATGATTACTTCAGAAGATGGTGTGAACATCGAGCCAGCTGAAGCGGCTCATGGCGTTAAAGTTGTGTCAATGAACTTACTTATGGAGCACGAAACAGATCCACTCGTTTGGAGAGGACCTATGCTGATGGGCGCCTTGAGACAATTTTATCAAAACGTTAACTGGGGCGAACTTGATTATCTTTTAGTTGATATGCCTCCAGGAACATCAGATATACAGCTAAGTATATATCAGCTATATCCATTAAATGGACTAGTTATAGTTACATCGAGCCAAGAGCTTGTTGATATGATAGTTCAAAAAGCCTTTAAGATGGCTGGGCTAATGCACATTAAGGTATATGGCTTAGTTGAGAACGTGGCATACTTCATCTGTGACGAGTGTCAAAAGAAGCACTACATCTTTGGTGAGCCAAAGGCAGAGGCACTAGCTGAGAAATTTGGCGTGAAAGATTATGCGGCACTTGCACTAAAACCAGAGAACACAAGACTTGTTGACTCAGGCCAAGCAGATTTGATAGAAGAAAAAGACTTGGACGGCATAGTAAAAGCACTGGAAGAATAATTTAGGCAAAAAATATAAGAGAAAAAATATTTATATACAAAATTTATAAAGAATTTTTATTAAAACACATGGCAGAGTATGATTTTCGTACTCTGTTTTTATTTGAAATAAGAAAGCGGAAAATGGATTCTTATTTCAGAAAATGATGATTATTTGAAATAAGGAAGTAAAATACGATTCTTATTTCAGAAACTCTTGACTTTTTGAAATAAGAAGTATATAATGTAATCACTATTTCAAATTGGAGCTGATTATATGAGTAAAGAAAGAGCAGGTAAGTTAATAAAAAATCTTTCTGGGATAAGCGAGTACTATTCATTCAGACCAAGTCCACTGCCACCAGAGCCTGCTATTGCAATTGACAATGAGCTTAACAATTTAATGATAGATGCACATAAGATGCTTGCCATTTTGGACGATAGAGCAGAGAAGATCCCTGATATGAATTTATTTATATCTATGTATGTGAAGAAGGAAGCGCTTCTCTCATCACAAATAGAAGGCACACAGGCAACGCTTGAGGACATCTTTGAAGTGAATCGCGATGAGAGCATAAACGAAGACGTCGAAGAGGTAGTTAACTATGTAAAGGCGGCGAACTATGCTATAGATAGATTAAATACCTTGCCGCTATGCAATAGACTGCTTTTGGAAACACACGAAATTTTGCTTTCTGGCGTAAGAGGCAATGAGAAAAATCCGGCCGAGTTTAGACGCAGTCAAAATTGGATTGGCTCAAAGAACTCAAATATCACTACGGCGAGGTATATACCGCCAAATATTGACGATATGAAAGAAGCTTTGTCAGATTTAGAAAAGTTTATCAATGACGATAGTCCATACGATACGCTGATAAACGCGGCTCTTGTGCATTATCAGTTTGAGAGCATACATCCGTTTTTAGATGGCAATGGCAGGATAGGCAGGCTACTTATAGTTTTGTATCTACTATATAAAGACACTATCAAGACGCCAGCCTTGTATCTATCATATTATTTAAAGGAGCATAGAATTGAGTATTACGATAGAATGACGGCGGTTCGAGATAGTGGCAATTATGAGCAATGGATTAAATTCTTTGTGCGCGGTGTATATATCTCATCAAAATCAGCGATAGAGAGCGCCGACAAGCTTATTGAGCTTAAAAATTCTGATGAAGAAAAAATAAATAGCCTAGATATAAGTGATAGAAGAAAGATAAATATAATGAAGCTTTATAGACATCTCTTAGCAAAACCTATAATTGATATAAAAGGTGCAGCCGAAGAGCTTGAACTTGCATACAACACAGTTAAATCTGCAGTTGACGTGCTTATGGACTTAGATATAATTAAGCAAGACAATAATCAAGAAAGGAATAAAGTTTTTTCGTATGAAGCTTACTTAGCTGTATTAAAAGAAGGAACAGAGATAATTTTATAGATAAAAAATTAACGCCTCGATTGTGAGGCGTTTTTATCTGTGAGTAATTATTTAATTATATCAAGAATACGTTTTCCTAAATTAGCCCAAGAATATTCGTGAAGTGCAATAGAAATTTCCTCTGTAAACAAATTCTCATCAAGCCTTGCTATTTGCTTTTCTATATTTGCCACAAGTCTCTCGACGTAGGCATGTACGTCCTCTGTATATGGCTTATCAACGTCGCGTATACGAGGAAGCTTTGTAAACTCTATTATGCCGCTATTTACAAGCTTTTCACCAAGCAATTGTCTTAGCCCATCTATCTCCGAAGCGACTACTAATTTGTGGCAGGCAAGTGCCTCTATCGCAACTAAACCAAGGGCTTCGAAGTATGATGGCAAGATGAATATATCTGAGCGTCTTAGGTCTTCCGCCATAAGCATTTGGTTCTCGGCGTCTCGTATAAATAAATTTTTGGAGTAGTTCGCCTCCATCATCATCTTTTCTTTATCTTCATCTGATGCGTTTCCTATGATGTGCAGCTCGACATTGTCGTGATTTTTCTCTAGATATGGCAGTGCTGCTGCTAGAGCAAAAATGCCTTTTGACTCAACTATCTTCCCAGCGTACATAAGTCTGATTTTGCCATCATCTTCATGATTTTCACTAGGGTAGAAGACTTTGTCGTTATAAGCGCCACCAACAAGATGAATTTTTTCCTTAGCTATGCCAAGCAGCTCCACTATTTGCTCGTGCTCAGCTGGAGTTACAGTGAGTACTTGATCAAGGTCCTTAAGATGAGTAAGTCTCTTCAAAAATCTTTCGTTCTGCTTGATTTGCCTTATGTCAGTGCCGTGGCTGATGCCAACGACTTTCACATCGTCAAAAACTTCGCGAACGAGGTCCGTCAAAAACATTAGGTGATGAGCGATAACTAAGTCTGGCTTGAACTCATTTTTCACTTTAACAAGTCTCTTGCGAAAGGCTTCTAGCATTGTATCTATCATATCTTCACTCATCTCGCTATATATAGTCGACTCGTATGGCATGATGTCGCTCATACCGCAGATGTGGAAAGGCACTTCATCCGTGTCATATAAAACTTCTTCTATCATATCCGCGTCTACATTTATCAAGTCTCTGTGCTGTTCTTCAGCGCCGTATATGGCAGCATTCTTTACGCCTGCAGCCTTGAAAGCCGATATTAAATTTGCAAAGTAAACGCCGCTACCAGTTTTAGCGGGAAGTTGTGTCAAGACGTGTAGTACTCTCATCTATGTCCTCCATTTCATATTTAACCTTAATTTTCTCGCCAATTTGATAATTGACGTCGTCGTTTAAAATTAGCATCTCAAGCTTATGCTCATCATTTTCTATATCCAGTTCAATGGTCTCGCCATTAAAAGTTATGTCCTTAATTACAAATTCTTCGCCATTTGCATCAGGGCGAATTTTTTCAGGCCTTACATATTTACCCTTGATAATGTTTTTGTTGCCGATAAAGTCAAGAGTGAACTCGTTTTTCGGATGATTGTAAATATCTTGCGGAGCGCCTTTGGCAACTAATTCACCGTGATTTATGATGATAATCTCATCCGCCATAACAAAGGCTTCCTTTTGATCGTGCGTTACGAATATGGTAGTTATGTTAAACTCTCTTTGTATCCTTCTTATTTCAAATTGCATCTCACTGCGAAGTTTTGCGTCAAGCGCGCTCAGTGGCTCATCCATAAGCAAGATCTTTGGTCTAACTACAAGGCTTCTTGCGAGAGCAACACGCTGCTTTTCTCCGCCTGATAGCTCAGATGGATACCTTTTTTCGTAGCCATTTAGTCCGACGATGCGTAAAACTTCTCTCGCCTCAGCTTCTTTTTCTTTCTTTGATTTATCTTTTTCCTTAAATTTAAGCCCATACATAACATTTTTCAAAACATTCATGTGAGGGAAGAGGCCAAAGCTTTGAAAAACGGTCGAAACGTCTCTATCTTCTGGAGAGAGATTCTTAATGCTTTTGCCGTCAAGGATTATCTCTCCCTCATGTTTGATAAAGCCGCCAATTGAGTGAAGTATAGTTGACTTACCCGAGCCAGATGGTCCAAGTAGACATAGGAACTTGCCTTTCTCCAAAGAAAAGCTCACGTCCTTTATCGCGTATTTGTTCTCATATTTTTTGGAAATATTTTTCACTTCTAAAAACATTTACTTCACATCCTTTCTTGCAAATATCTTTGTAAATTTATTTTTAATATTCTCTCTAAAATCTCTGCTCATCAAAAGCCTTAAACATATGTTAAACGCAAGGCAAATTAGTATGATGTAGAAGGCAATTACTGAGCCAACGCCATATTTCCCGCTTTGAATTACGTCAAACATAACGAGCGTCATCAGTTTCTTGCCAGGGTAGACAAGGAAAATGATTGTTCCGACAGTTGTCATCGTCGTTGTGAACGCGTTTATCATCGATATCATTATTGAATTTTTTGAAAGAGGCAAAACTCCGTCAGTAATTTCGTTTATGGACGAGCCGCCTAAGTCTCTGATTGAGTTAAGTGTATTCGTGTCAATGTCCATCATAGCTGCGCTTGATGCCCTCGTTGAGAATGGCAGCTGCTTAAATAAAACGTTTAAGACAACTATCGCCGCTGTTCCTGTTATTGCTATAGGAGGCGACCTAAAGAATAGCAAATAACCCAATCCAAAGAATGTTCCTGGTATGATGTATGGTAGATTTGCTATCGTGTCAATGACCTTCATATATTTATATCGTTTAATAATTAAGTAATATCCGATTAAAAGTCCAATAAAAGTGCCGCCAATGGCCGAGATTATACTATAGATAATACTTCTAAGTGCGACGCCGCCTATAAATACCTTGGTATTTTTAAAATTATCAAGAGTAAATACAAGTTCGCCGACACGCATCTTAGTAAAAGCATTTAAAATGATGGACGCATATAAAGATACTATCCAAAATATGAAAAAAATTGCAAAAGCACTGATTATATAATACAAAATGCCATTTCTTTTAAGTGGAACTTCTTCCTTACTAGGTGAGCCGCTTGCTAGCGTGCCTGATTTAACTGCCTTTGACGAGAATAAAAATATAATTAGTGTTGGCACTAGTATAAATACGTTCATGGCAGCCGCTCTGCCAAGATTGCCATTGGCAATGACTTGGAAGTAGCTTTCAAGGGCCAATACTTCGTAATTACCACCGATTATGGCTGGCGTACCGAAGTCTGAAACGCTTCTAAAAAAGCTAAGCATCATGACAGCCTTGATACCATTTTTCATAGCGGGAACAATTATATCGATGATTATGTCATTAGTGCTCGCGCCTAGGCTTCTTGCCGAATTGATTATGCTCTTGTCAAGACTTTGAAGAAAGCCTATGAGCAAAAGACTGTTTAGTGATAAATCCGATAGAGCCTGCATAAAGACAATGCCCCACATGCCATAAGGGTTCATGTTTAGGCCTAAGAGTTTGTATGTTATTATCCCGCGTCTGCCAAAAAGTGTGATATAGCTTAGCGACGATACAAAGGGCGGGCTTATTAGTGTGATTGAAAGTATAAGTATAATGAGCGTCTTTACTTTTTTCCTCGATAGATAATAAAATATAGCTACGAAAGATGAGGAAAGTGTTGCGACTACTGTAGTAAGCACACCCATCTTAAATGTGTTGGTAATGAGCTTTTTATTAGAGAGAATTTTTTGGTAGTGCTCTAAAGAAAAAGCACCATCTACAAAGAAACTCTCTTTAAAAACTGTTAAGAATGGGATGAGTATGAAGATTACGACTAGCGCTGAGAGCACAGCCGCAATTGTGTAGTCTATTAACTTAGATGATTTAATCTTTTTCATATAAACTCCTATATCTGATATGCTTTAGGCCATATGCCTAATATGTAAAAAAATAGTGTGACAGTAAAAACTATCACACTATAGATTATTTAAACTTATTTGTCTTCAGTTTTACCTTTTGAAATTTCGTTAAACTTTTCTAAGATTCTTTCTCTGTCTGAACCGAATGTTGATAGGTCTTCCTTAACTAGTCTGTCCTTTGGTAAACCTAGGTCAAAGCCTTCGATACCAGGAACGATAAGTTGGTTAGAGTCCTTTCCGTCGATTTCAGCAATCATCTTTTGAGCGTCTTCACTTAACATGAAGTCGATGAAAGCCTTTGCAACGTCAACGTTTTCGCTACCTTTGAATATAGCAACTCCTTCTGGTACCCAGCATACGCCGTCTTCTGGATAGATAACAGTTAAGTTATTGTCCTTAGCAGCGTCAAATGCTTTCTTGTCAGCAGGAATTATACCGATGGCGAATTCGCCTTGAACAGTTTTTTCTTGTGGGTCTTTACCTCTCTTTGAGTAGAAGTCAATGTTATTGTTGATGCCTTCAAATACTTTCCAGCCTTCTTCTTCTCCGTAGATGTCTAGTAAGCCCTTAAGAGCTGCATAGTTAGTACCTGATATAGCAGGGTTACTCATGATAACTAAGTGTTGGTACTTAGGATCAGCAAGGTCCTTCCAAGTCTTAGGTGCTTCTAAGCCTTTTTCTTCTAAGATTGCATCGTTAACGATGAAGCCAACAACTGTGATACCCTTAGAGATGTATGCGCCGTCTTTGTCCTTGTATTCTTCAGGAACTGTAGCAGTTACATCAGATGTGTAATTTTCTAGAAGACCGTCATCTCTAGCAGCCATGAAAGCGTCAAGTCCGCCTCCGAACCAAAGATCAGCCATTGGCTTGCCTTCAGCCTTAGTTCTTGAGATAACTTCACCACTTGACATAGATAGGAATTCTACCTTAGCGCCAGTTTTTTCAGTGAACTTGTCAAATAAAGGTACATATGAATCACTTGTAGCAACTACGTTTAAAGTTTTGCCTTCAAAGTTTTGTGTATCTTTATTTTCTTCTTCATTGTTTTCTTCTGTGTTGTCAGCTGTTTCTGTTTGAGTGTTTTCTTCAGCTGGTTTTGTGTCATTGTTATCTTTTTTACCACAGCCAACTATTACTAGTGAAGCCATGATTAAAACTGATAACAATACTAAAAATTTTCTTTTCATAGTTTTATCCCTCCAGACGATATTGTAACAGAAACTTTACAAATAATCAAGATATATTGATTTATTAAATATTGAGTGCTATTGCTATAGAAAATATTTATACTTCTTTTACCTAAGTGACGTGTCACTATGTTTTACGATATAGTAAACAATTTTTTCTAAATATTCTTTGTCAATGGCGTCAAAATTACCATATTCATACGAGTCGATGTCCAAGACACCAACGCCGCGCGTCATATTATATATAGGAACGACAATTTCACTTTTACTCATAGCGTCACAAGCGATGTGTCCAGCAAAGCTATTAACATCGTCGACAACAATAGTCTTTTTGCTTGAATAAGCAGTGCCGCAAACGCCCTTGCCAAGCATTATCCTGTTGCAAGCGGGTTTGCCTTGGAAGGGACCAAGCACAAGATTAGTTCCGTCATATAGGTAAAAGCCCGACCATGATACGCCATCAATCAAGTGATATATGATGGCAGCAGTATTCGCAAGGTTCGCTATAAAATTCGTCTCCTCTTGAAATTGACGCCTAATCATTTCGATGGCAAGCTTGTATTTATCCTCTTTACTTAATTTATTTGCTCTACTTATGTCAATCATTTAATCACCTCAAGAGAATATTAACATAAATATGATATTTTGTAAATAAAATTCATTATTTTGGGTAATAGTAAAGCGAGGGGGAGATATTATGTATTCAATTATAGTTGGAGCACTATCAGGCTGGATAGCTTCATTAATTATGAAAGTTGATAAACAAATGGGCTGGATCAAAAACATCCTTGCTGGTATCATAGGCGGCGGCATAGGCAAATGGATTGCGAAGCTTGCTGGCTTCGAAGCAAAGGGCGGCATGATCAACGACATCATAGTTGGTATTGTCGGCGCAGTTGTACTGATCTGGTTAGTTAATATGATTTTTGGAAGAAAAAGATAAATATTTAATTAGATGAAGAAACTCTTGGGCACTTGCTCAAGAGTTTTTTTGCTATATATAATGCGAAGTGACATTTAATAAATATAAAAAGCAAGTGCATATATTGTTTTTGAAAAAAATGTGCTATAATGTATTTATTATAATGTGTATTAATTATAACATTATATATAATAGGAGGCAATTATGAAATTAGAAATCAAAATTTTGGAAAAAATAAAAAAATCAACCATAATAGAACTTATTTTTTCACTATTATATACTATGTGTATAGCGTTAATACCATATGTTCAAAAAGAATTGTTTAACGGTATAGGAAATAATACTAAAGATTTATTAATAAATTTGGGAATTACATACTTGGCATTAATATTAGGTAGTGCTATATTTCAATTTATATCACAATACAATGAATGGAAGAGGGATAAGGAATTCGTTAAGTATTCGAAAGACGTTATTTTTAAGTCGATTTTTGGAAGGCCTAACTACGTCTTTAAAGAAAAAAGCGTTGGTGAGTATTTAACTATAACAAATAATAATGTTGAAATCATAGAAGATGAATATGTGTCAACATATGTCGATATAATTAAATCTATTGTACAGTTACTTATATATACAGTTTCCTTAGTTATTTTTGTGGACTATAGGATAGCCATTGCTATTATTTTAGCATCACTAATCAGTGTAATAGTTCCTAAGATAACTGCCAAGAAATTAGCAGAAAAAAGAAAATTTTATCAAGATAGTTTTGGTAATTATACTGACATTTTAAACGATTTCTACTTGGGTCATATGGGACTGGATGAAGCATCAAAACATGGAATAAGAAAATATCATTATCAAAGATTATTTGAAACAGAAGATCAAAAATTAGCATTTGGCAAATTTAAAACTTTTGTTAATATTGTTAACGGTTTTGTTATGGATTTAGTTAGTCTTACAGCTTTTATAATGGTAGGCTATTTACTTATTAGTGGTGAAATTACCATAGGAGCAGGGGTTGCAACATTTGCTTATATTGAAAGTTTTATTTATCCAATTAAATATATTTTAAATGATATAAATGCAATAAACTCTTGTAAGGAAATCGTTAGAGAAGCAAAAGACATAGGGAATGAATATTTAGAAAATGAAAAAGAATGTAGCGCCGCATTAGCTGAATACAATGAAATATCTTCTTTGAAATTAAAAAATTTAGAATATGCAATAAATGATTTTCATTTAGGCCCAGTAAATATTGAATTTAAATCAGGAAATAAATATCTTATAATAGGTGAAAGCGGCAGTGGCAAGTCAACTCTTCTGAAGACTATCGTTGGACAAATTGAGCGCGATAGAGGGGACATATATATAAATAATGAAAGCATAAGTAATAGTTTGTCTGAATTTGCTTCAGAAAAAATATTTTATATTACTCAAAATTCACATGTTTTTTCAGTACCTTTTCTTGAACAACTTACGCATTTTAATGCCTATGACGAAAATGACATTTATTCTTATTTGAATAAATTACCTAAGACTATTGTTAATAGATTAACAAATTCAAATAATTGTAACGAACTAAGCGGTGGTGAAAAGCAAATACTTAATATTTTGACCTGTGCCTTAGCTAAAAAAGATATTGTTTTAGTCGATGAAGGACTGTCAGCTATTGATATTAATACTAAAAAACTTGTTCGTGATGAAATTATTTCTAATTACAATAGTAAGATTTATATTGAAGTATCACATGATCTTGGCACAGATAATATTGATTATTTTGACTATATAATTCGAATAAAAGAAGGTGAAGTTTCAAATGTATATACCAAGCAAGAATATATCTTGGCAAAGAATATTTAATGAAACATATAATAGGAGGCAAGTATGATAAGAGATAAATATAAAAAGAATTTTTCTAAAATTTTATTATTATTCATAACAGGTATAATCGTAGGTAGTTTAAGTATATTTCCTATGATTTTCATTCAAAAGGTGATTGACTACTTAACATTGGGTGTGCAAAGTGAATTTATAAAATACATAGTACTTTATTCGCTTGTTTACATTTTTGTTAATATGTTTAAGATAGCTCTTGTAAATTTTGGATCAAAATTTGAATTGAATTTGAATAGATATATAAAGGATGAAATTGTAGAAAGTATTCTTAGTACAAAGATTGAACAGTTAGAGCAAGCTGGACGCAGCAACGTCTTTAATGTAATTATTGACGATTTAAAATCACTTGACGACAAACTGATACCATTGATATTTGATTTAGGCTTTTCAATATCAAGCTTTGTAATTGGTTCTATCATAATCATAAAATACGACTACATCATGCTATTTGCGATGATTATAATATCTGCCATATCGACACTAGTGATTCAAAAGATTTTACAGAGTTCAGAGACAGCATCTGAAAAGAGCCAAATGCAAAGGCTTAATGTAATTAATAAATTTTTCGACATCATTGTTGGCGCGAGAGATATAAAGCTATTTAATAAAGAGAAGGTATTTACAAATGAGTTTCACGAAGAGAATCACGAGTTAACTAAGCTTGATAAAAAAATTGTAAACATTAAAAATGTTTCTCAAGCCCTTGTTAGTTTACTGTTTAACTTGATTATGGCAACTTTAATTTTTATTGGAGGTATGCGTGTTAGTCAAGGCAGTCTCTCTGTCGGCGCGCTAATCGCCATCATTTTATATGCATCGATGATTACCGATCCAATATTTAATATCATAGAGAATCAAAAAGAAATATCCGCTTTTAAAAACTCAGTTAAAAGAATAGATGAGACTTTCAACAGCATAGAGAGAGAAAATATTAATTTAGTTGAAGATTTTAATACAATTGAATTTAAAGACGTTTCACTAAATTATGGGGACAATCACATCTTAAAGAATTTTAACTTAATTATAAATAAAAATGATAAATTGAAAATAAATGGCAGAACTGGTTCGGGCAAATCGACTATTGCAAAGCTAATTACGAATATGTATAAGCCGACTTCAGGCCATGTTTATGTCGATGGCAAAGAAAATCAAACGATATCTTTATCAGCAGTTTTTCAAGAGAACAAATTGTTTAACATGTCAATCATTGATAATATAACATTCAAGTCCAAAGTGGACGAGGATAAGCTTAATAAAATCATTAAGATATGTAGATTAGATGAAGTTATTGAAAAATATGGCTTAAATAATATTGGTTTTGATAGCAGCACTCTATCTGGCGGCGAAAAGACGAGAGTGCTGTTAGCAAGAGCTTTATATAAAGATTGTGAGCTATATATCTTTGATGAGATAAGCACAGGACTAGACGAAGCGCTATTTTGTGAGATATTCGATGATATTATGAAATATTTAGAATTAAAAACAATTATCTCAATCGATCACAAAGAGATTAAAGAAGATTATTTTTCAAAAAGTATTTCTATATAAAATAGTATACAAGATTTTACTTAGTGGTTTTAGAATGGATAAGAATTTAATTTCTTATCCATTTTTTGCGTAAAGAAAGGCAGAACCATATCGTTCTGCCTAATATAATCTTATTAAACTTTTCCTGTCACTATTTTAAATGCTAAATAAAATATCGATGCGACTTCTTGTAAATAGTTTTTAACTAGTATGTCATTTGGCGTTTTGGCTGAGTATAGCTCATGCTTGATGCCGAGGTACTTACATATTAAATCGATTCTAAACATATGAAAGCCGTTTGACACGATTAAGTACTCTTTATCCTTGCCGGCTATGTCGCTTGCGTACTCAAGATTCTCTATAGTATTAGTAGAGTGCTCTTCAGTGATTACGTCAGCTTCATCAACTCCAAGCGATACGAGATAGTTCTTCGCAGCCATGGCTTCGCTTATGGTTTCGCCTTGACTTTCAGCGCCTGTCGTGATTATCTTGACAGCTCCATGTATAGTGTAGTACTCATACGCAGCGTCAAGCCTATACTTTAGTGCGAGCATCGGCTCATTATTCTTGCATCTCGCTCCTGGTACTATGATGTACTCGGGTGAGCCAGATGGTCTCTTGCTATTGTTAAAAATAACTAAGATTTCTAGAACTATTGCCAAAGCTAAAAATATTTTAATGAATAGCTTAATTAGTTTTTTTATCATTTTAAAATATAAACCATAACTGGTCTTCTACCAAATTGCATGCACTCCCAAACTGTGTCCATGAAAAGGTCAATCTTATTACCTTTGATGGCGCCGCCAGTATCTTGAGCGATGGCAAAGCCATAATCAGGAACGCCTGGTGTAAGGCTCTTTATATATAGCTTAGTGCCAAGCGGAATTACGCGTGGATCGACTGCAACAGTGCCTCTCTTGGCTCTTGCGCCCGAAGCAGTGATACCGTAGCCCTTGTCGCCAGGTCTCTTGCCAGTTGATCTTGGGCCCGCTTCATATGCAGTTGCCACCATCTTGATGGCTTTTCTTGCGGTGAAGTCGCCTCTGTCGTTAGTAAAAACGTCTTTTGTTCCTTCTTCAAAAACTTGGTCAATAGGCTTAACAATAGTCTCAACGTGAATTACTTCTTCTTTAATAAGCTTGTCACCTGCATAATACTCTTTGCATTTGACTTTGTTCTTGCCGTTCACACCTTGAATTAAAATTTTGCTTTGCTTATGAGTTAGCTCTTTGTTTTTCTTCTTAATAGTTTTAAAAGGCGCTTCGACCTCTTTTTCGATGACTTTAACGTCTACCTTTATTATACTAATCTTTCCTTCGCTCTTAAGCTCTGTATCTAAGTCCGGTATGACGATGTCGTCATCATCGACTTTAATCTTTAGATCGCTTAATAGTTCTTTTACTGTTTTACACGATGTTTTATATGTCTTAACGACTCCATTGTTATCAATCTCATATACGTGAGTTTTTGCATCTTTAGCAAAAGAAAGACTTGTTACTATTAATAAGAATAGTATAAAATTAATTATTTTTTTCATAGTCTTCTCCTTTCGAATTTGTCATATATGATATTATAACAAAATTAAATCGCTTTTGTCAAATCGAGGCTAAAACTCTATATCAAGTGAGACTGGACAATGGTCTGAACCCAAGACATCATCAAGGATTGCTGCGTCTTTAATATTGCCTTCAAGCTCCTTTGATACTAAGAAGTAGTCGATTCTCCAGCCAGCGTTTCTCGATCTTGCCCTAGTTCTGTATGACCACCAAGAGTATTTGTCTTCAAGATCAGGATAGAAGTACCTGAAGGTATCGATGAAGCCCGAATCAAGTAGCATATTGAACTTTTCTCTCTCTTCATCAGAGAAGCCCGCTTTGCCTACGTTTGCCTTAGGATTTTTTAGGTCAATCTCGTTATGAGCCACATTTAAGTCGCCGCACACAACAACGCCCTTAGTCTTTCTAAGGCCATTTAAGTAGTCTCTAAACGCATCCTCCCAATCTTGTCTATACTTTATCCTTTTAAGTCCATCTTGCGCATTAGGCGTGTAGACATTAACGAAGAAAAATTTTTCGTACTCAAGAGTTATAACTCTTCCTTCAGTATCGTGCTCAGCGATGCCAAGACCATACGTCACGTTTATGGGCTCAGTCTTAGTAAGTATCATAGTGCCCGAGTAGCCCTTCTTTTCAGCGTAGTTCCAGTACTCGTGGTAGCCTTCACGCTCCATCATCAGTATTCCTTCTGAGATCTTAGTCTCTTGAAATGCGTATATATCAGCCATAGTGTCATCCAAAAACTCATTAAAGTTCTTTTTAAGGACGGCCCTTATACCATTAACATTCCACGAAATAAATTTCATTTAATCACCTCTTTTAAAAATTTTCACATCCTTATCACTATTCTATCACAAAAGACATTTATAATAAAGTTAGAAAATCAAAAGGAGGACAAGATTATGAAATTCGATGAATATGGTAATGAAATCATTGACGATGATGATATCATTGAAAATCCAGAAGTAGAAGAGCTTCATGATGATGAAAGTACTTTTACTCAAACAGATGAAGACGTTTATGAGAGAAGGACATATAGAAGGGCCAATGGTCCTGAAAGAAATGATTACGACAGGCCAAGCCCAAGAAAAGCAAAGTTCTCATACAACGAAGTTAATAAAAAAGAAAAGAAGCGTTATGGCAAGGGCGTACTTGTGTGGTCAATTATATTTTCCATCTTCTTTGGCGCGCTAACAGGTTTTGGCGGCGCTTACATCTTTAACAGAGCAAACAATGCATATAATTATGTGCACAGCGAAGCTAAAAACGATACACAAAAGATTACTATCGATCAACCGACTGAAATAGTCGAAGCGGCTACTAAGAAGGCTATACCATCTGTTGTAGGTATAACTACTCAGGTTATATCGAGAGACTTCTTTGGTAGACAAGCTCTTGGCAAAGGCACTGGCTCAGGCGTTATCGTTAGCCCTGACGGTTACATCATTACAAACGCCCACGTGGTTAAATCAGAAGTACAAAACACAAACGAAGGCTTCGACGATTTTCCATTTGGGGATGACTTCCCATTTGGCGGAGGCAGCTCAGGCAATAAGCAAGGCAAGACTAGTGATGATGAAGATGATGACGATGATATCGATATAGATGAAGATAATAATAAAGCTTATGATTATAGCAGCAAAGATAAAGATAATATGAAGCAAAACAAAGGCGGCAAGATAAGCGTTTTACTTGATGATGGCTCAACACATAAGGCAAAGATAGTTTGGATGGACGAGGACATGGACCTTGCCATAATCAAAATAAATGCAAAGAATTTACCAGTTGCTGAACTAGGCGACTCAGACAAAGTGCAAATCGGTCAGATAGCTATCGCCATAGGTAATCCACTAGGACTTGATTTTAATAGAACAGTTACTTCAGGCGTTATCTCTGGTAAAGACAGAACTATAAAAGTAGATAAACAAGTTATAAACAATTTAATTCAAACAGACGCATCCATCAACCCAGGTAACTCAGGCGGACCGCTACTAAACTCAAAAGGCGAAGTCATCGGCATCAACACAGTTAAGCTTACAAATGCAGAAGGCCTTGGCTTTAGTATACCTATCAATATGATTAAGGGCGTTTTGAACTCAATCTTAAAGACAGGCAAGGCGCAAACAGCTCAACTAGGCCTATCAATCTACAATGCAAAGGACTACGAAGCCGCTCTTAGAGTCAAACTTAACACAAATAAAGGCGTTATCGTTCTAAGCGTTGCGAGTGGAACTGCAGCCGACAAAGCCGGTATCATGGCGGGCGACATACTACTAAAGGTAGATGATAAAGAAGTAACTGATGTCAATACACTTAAGTCGATAATGTTTGGCTATAATATAGGCGACGAAGCGACACTTAAGATAAATAGGAATGGCAAGGAAATGGACGTCAAAGTCAAGTTCACAAGCATGAATAAAAACTAAGACTTTAGTACAATTATAAAATAAATTTATATAAATGATTGACAAATCTTATTAAGTATGCTATACTATATATAGATGTAGATCAAGTATATGAAGGGTGGGATTCATCTTATGAACGAAATTAAGAGGATTAGAAAGAGTGTTGAGAGTATTTTAGGTAAAAAAGTGCATCTAACGACAAATGTTGGTCGAAATACTTTTGTCGAGGCACAAGGAGTGATTACCTCAGCATATCCAAATCTATTCACAGTTACGCTAGAAGATGGACAAAATAACGATCAGGTTATATCGTATACTTATTCAGATGTATTAACATCGACGGTAGTAGTAAAAATAATCTAAAAAATTTTCCTCACAGTGATGTGAGGACTTTTTTTGCCTTTTTTCGTTTTTTGTTTAGCGGGGATGATGGCAGGTCCACTTCGTTTATAAAAGTGATTTCATTATGACGAGCGAATGATATGTGACGAGCGAATGATATATGACGAGCGAATGATATGTGACGAGCGAATGATATATGACGAGCGGATGACATATGACGGGTGGATGGCATATGACGAGCGGATGATATATGTCGAGCGGATGATATATGACGGGCGGATGCCATATGACGGGCGCTTATATAAGCACGCACAAATCATATAAAAAATAAAACTATACATTGAATTTAAAATGTGTTATAATTAAATTAACAGTGGAGGAGTATGTGAAGGTCATGATAAAAACAAAATCTTATGCGAAAATCAATTTGCATCTAGAAGTCATCTCTAAAAGGGACGATGGCTTTCACGACATCATTACTCTTATGTCTAAGATAGATCTTTATGATGAGCTAGTCTTTAATAAGGCGAGTGGCTTCACCATTAGCGCGGATACCGATATAAAAGATAATATCATGAAGAAGGCGTATGATTTTGTAAGAGAGATAAGAGATATAGAGGGGCTAAGTATAGAGCTTAAGAAGAATATACCTATGGGCGCTGGCCTTGCTGGTGGCAGCTCAAACGCTTATGAAACACTTAAGGCGCTTGATGAGCTTTATGATTTGTCCTTGACAAAGGAAGAATATTTTGATATCCTTTTAAAACTTGGTAGTGACTGTAACTTTTTTACTTCGAAGTCGGCTTCCATATGCACAGCTAGAGGCGAAAAAATTAAAGAAGTAGAAGGACTTAAGAAGCATCACGTGCTCTTAGTTAATCCCGGCATCAATATTAGCTCAAAAGAAGTTTATGAGAGCATGGACTTTAGCGGTGAGCACCTAAGTACTAAAGAGATTGAAGAGCTTGTAAAGAAGGATGACTTTACAAAGTTTAGAAACAATATGCAGGACTTTGTCTTTACTAATTACATAGCTGTTAAAGAGCTCTACGACGAGATGAGTGCTTTAGGAGGCTTCAAGACTATGATGAGCGGCTCTGGCTCGAGCATCTTTAGTCTATATGACGACGAGGAAAAGCTTGATAAGGCTTATAAGCATATGAAAAACCGCTACCAATTTGTGATCAAAACTCAATTGATATGAGGTGATTTTTTGTTACAAAAGATATTAGAACCAATATTTACATTTTTATATATATTAATAATCATCGTTATGGATAACTTTATCAACAAGTATAATTATGCTGATAAGGACTTTAAGCTGCAAAGCATATTTACAAAGACTTATGTGGTCTTCGTCACCGCCTTCTTAGGCATCAGGACTTATGCTTTGTTCTTAAATGATGACGAAAAGATAATAAGGCTTACAAACATCTCTTTGTTTATAAGTTCACTTATGGTGCCAATACTACTGATAATTTTTTATTATCTAGCGGCTAAATCGCTTCGCAAGAGAAGAATGCCTGAGGCGTCGAGCATAATATACTTACTTGTGGCGATACTATTAATATTAACACTACTACCACAAAATGGCTGGTTCCAAGACAGAATCAGCAGATTTATGGAAGTCTTTAGGACCATAATCTCGCTCGTACTAACGGTACTAATCTTTATGAGCGTATTTAGAAATGCCGTCAGACGAAGAAACGTCTCTATACAGAGGGCGTCCTTAATATTCTTTTTAGCGGGACTATTCTACAGTCTTGGCAATCTTCTAAAGGCTGTTAGGGTAAAGAACATATTTTATGTATTAAGTTTAGTACTTATACTAATTATGATATATTCGTGGTACAGAACCATTCGCAAAAAAACTGAAATATATAGAGTTTAAGGAGGTTATAATGAAAAGACCTGTTTTTGAAGCATTATCAAAACTAAAGGATGAAAATTCCATTTCTTTCCACATGCCAGGGCACAAAGGAAAGAACACACTATTTAACTGGGGTGACTACATCCCTGCAATTGATACGACAGAAACTTATGGCATGGACAATTTGCTTGAACCAAGAGGAGTTATTCTTGAAAGCGAGAAGGAAGCTGCTAAAGTATTTGGCGCGATGAACACTTTTTACGCTGTTAACGGTTCTACTGGAAGTATATACATCGCTATAGCGACTATTACTAAGCCAGGTGATACTGTTATTGTACAAAGAAACTGCCATAAATCAGTATATAACGCTTTGATACTAAATAGACTAAATCCTGTTTATGTATATCCAAAGTATAACGACGACTATCACGTATTAACTGGTGTTGACCCAGATGAGATAGAGGATTTAATTCTTGACAATCCTGAGGTAAAGGCTGTTATAGTAACTCACACTAACTACTACGGCATCGCTTCAGACCTTGAAAGGATAGCTGAGATCTGCCATAACTACGGTAAGATACTTATGGTTGACGAGGCTCACGGACCTCATATGAAGTTTGATGACAGACTACCTAAGTCGGCTCTTGAATGCGGCGCGGACATCGTTATTCACTCAACTCATAAGACGCTAACTGGATTTACACAAACATCGATGATACATGTTGGCTCTGAAAGGATAGACATCAATAAGCTAAAAGATAGATTCCAACTATATACAACTACTTCACCATCGTATTTATTTACGCTATCGAATGAAACAGCTTGTGTGTATATGGACGGCGAAGGCAAAGAAAAGCTTCATCACAATGTGACTAAGTGCTTGGAATTTATTGAAGAGCTTAAGAAGATTGACAGAGTTGAAGTTTTTGAAGGCGATGAATTTGACAAAACTATAAAGTCAAAGGATAACACTAAGATATTATTCAAGCTTGAAGGGGTTAAGGGCTCAAGGCTTAGAAAAGAGCTTTATGAAAGACACAATATTAGGCTTGAGATGAGTGACTACTACTACGCTCTAATATTTGCAACGCTAATGAATGAGGATGAAGACTACGAAAAACTTCTTGAAGCAATCAAAGATTTATCTAAGAACCTTTCTTATGAAGAGGTTAAACATATAAAGGTTAATATGCCTGATCCGAAGATTATAATTAGACCAGCGGATGCATATTACTCATCAAAGAAGATAATTAGCTTAAAGGACTCACTTGGAGAGATAGTTACTTCACCAATAATTCCTTATCCACCTGGAGTACCTCTACTAGTGCCAGGCGAAGAGATTACTGAAGAGATACTTGATCACATACAATTCCTTAAGGAGTCAGACCTTAACATAGTTGGTCTACTTGGCGATGACCAAGACTCATTGGTTGTAGTTGACTAATGAAGGGACTTGTAATAGCTCTTGAGGGCCAAGACGGAACCGGCAAGAGCACTGTAATAGACGCAATTACAGGCTACTTCGATGAGATGGGCCTTGATTATATAAACGCGAGAGAGCCTGGCTCGACCGATATTGGCGAGAAGATAAGAGATATCTTAGCTGACAAAGCTAATAAGGATATGGATTATCACACAGAGGCGCTTCTCTTCGCAGCATCAAGATCCGAGCTATATGACAAGGTTATTAAGCTAAATGTGGCCAATGGCACTTCGGTCATATTAGATAGATTCTTACTATCGTCACTTGCTTATCAAGGCGTAGTGAGAGGACTTGGCGTAGATGAGGTTATGAAGATAAATGATTTCTTCTTAGATGGCTTTAGACCCGACCTTACTATACTTATGGATTTGGATGCGAAAGAATCTTATGAAAGACTGAAAAAGCTTGGTGAGCTTGACAGGATAGAGTCTTTGGGAGAGGACTTTCAAGAGAGGGTTCACCTAGCATACTTAAAGCTTTATGAAGAAAAACAGATGAAGCTAATTAAATTGGATGGTACTAAGGACAGAGCGAACCTTGCTCACGAAGCCTTAGAGGAAGTAAAAAAATTAATGAAGGAGTGTTAGTATGAAACTAATTGTAGCAATCGTTCAAGATCAAGATGTTAATGCGCTAATGGATGCTCTTACAGAAAAAAAGTATAGAGTAACAAAGCTTTCTTCAACAGGCGGCTTTTTGAAATCTGGCAACACTACATTGCTTATAGGTGTTGAAGATGACAAAGTAAATGAAGTTAAGGAACTTGTTGATCATAATTGCAAGACAAGAGAGATAACTACATCTTTACTTACTGTAACTATGCCTGGAGATACTTTTGTTCCATATCCACTTGAGGTAAAAGTTGGTGGAGCAACATTATTTGTGTTAAACGTAGAAGAATTTTTAAGAGTTTAGGAGTAAATTTGTGTTTGAGAAAATATTTGGGAATGATGAAGTAAAAAAAATACTTTATAACGATATCAATAATAATAAAATTGTATCGTCCTATATTTTTGAAGGCAAAGACAGTGATTATCTAGAAAGCCTTGCGATGGAATTTGCAGGGCTTCTTCTTAAGTCAAAAATTCCTGAGAAAAAAGCAGACTTTGCTTTGTTTGGTAAGAGTGATAAGATCAAGAAAGAAGACGCTCAAAGCATAGCAAAGGATGTTTACATAAGGCCCTTCGAGCTAGATCGAAAGGTCTATATGCTTCTGGGCGCAGAAGACATTCAAGTCGAGAGCCAAAATGTTTTATTAAAAACGCTTGAGGAGGCGCCAAGTTATGTTGTAGTTATCTTAGTTACTAAGAGCCTTAACATGATACTTGACACTATCATCTCAAGAAGTAAAGTGATTAGAGTGATGCCTCTTAGTGAAAATGAGCTTATGGCATACATCAATGAAAATTATCCGAAGCTTGATAATAAAGAGCTATATGCATCCATTGCCATGGGTGATATAAGCGCGCTTAAATCCTTTATTGAAGATGAAAACGAGATGCAGCTTAGAAAGAGGGGCATAGCGGCAGCCATAAACGTATTAAAGGCAAAGCGTTATGAGAGCATCAAGGACCTTGCGTTTTTAGAAGAAAATAAAGATGATATTGAAAAAATACTTACATACTTTGAAATTTTTATCAAGGATATAGCTTCGAGCGAAGAAAGGATAATTAATCTTGACTACAAAGACGAGATTAAAAGTCTTAAAGGGCTCGCTCTATATGACTTGGTTGACAGCATTGACATGATAGAAGAGACTAAAAGATACTTGGGTAACAGCGGCAACTTTAGACTGCATCTCGAGACTTTAGTTTTAAATATGATAGAAAAATTTGATAGGTGATTAAATGAATAAAAAAATAATAGGCGTAAGATTTAAGCCCATAGGAAAGATATTTTACTTCGACCCTATGGAGCAAGAATTTACTACTGATGACAAGGTCGTGGTTGAGACTGTTAGGGGTCTTGAGCTAGGTGATGTTGTCATCGCAAACAAGGAGATAGACCTTGATGAATTTGGAATACCTCTTAAGCCAATCATCAGAAAGGCGACTGAGAGGGACATTGCTCAAAAGCTTGACAATGACAAGAGAAAGGCTGAAGCGAGAGAGATATTTGTTCAAAAGAATGAAGAATATGGTCTTGGAATGAACTTACTTGACGTTGACTTCACTCTTGATTTAAACAAAGTTATCTTTTTCTTTACGGCTGAGGGCCGTGTTGACTTTAGAGAGCTAGTTAAGGATCTTGCAAGAATATTTAGAATGCGTATCGAGCTTAGACAAGTTGGCGTCAGAGACGAAGCAAAGTGCATACCGTCAGTTGGTAAGTGCGGCAGAAAGACTTGCTGCTCGTCATTCTTGGGTGATTTCTCACCTATAAGCATAAGTCTTGCAAAGAACCAAGACCTAACGCTTAATGGAAGCAAGCTATCTGGCCTTTGCGGTAGACTTATGTGCTGCTTAAACTATGAAGCAGATCAATATAACGAGCTAGTTGGCAAGATGCCTAGGATAGGTGCGATAGTTATTACTGATAAGGGTAAGGGCGTTGTTATTGACAGATACATTCTTAAGCAATCCTTAAAGGTCGAGCTTAAGGAAGGCGACAACTTAGGTAAGCTAGTGCTTACATTTGCTGATGAAGTTAAAGACACAGGCAAAATCGATAAAAACTACATTCAAGAATCATATACAGACGATGATAATGAAGATATTAAAAATATAGAAGGTGACTAGATGTTTATACAAGATAAAAAATTACTTATTGAATATGCTAAAAAAATGATTATAGACGAGCTAACAGTCGGTACAGCTGGCAATCTAAGTATATACGACCCAGATGAAAAGGCGATGGTTATCACACCATCGGGCATTCCATACGATCACATGAACTTTGACGACCTTGTGGTTATGGACTTAGATCTAAATATACTTGAGGGCAAGAACAAACCGTCGACAGAATCATTTTTACACGCACTTGTTTATAAGAACAGACCTGATATAAGAAGCATAGTTCATACACACTCGATATATGCAACTAGCTACAGCACACTTCGTAGGCCGCTTGAAGCACTTCACTACATCATGGCTGACCTTGGCGGTGAGGACATAAAGTGCGCTGAGTACGCTACATTCGGCACGCAAGATTTAGCTGAGAAGGCTCTTCGTGCACTTGCCGATAGAAAGGGCTGTTTACTAGCTAATCACGGCGTTTTAGCACTAGGCAAGGACCTTAGAGAAGCCTACTCTAATGCTAGAACCATAGAATACATCGCGAAGATGTATCACATAGTGCGTTTCGAAGATGATGTTCACGTATTAAGCAAAAAAGATATAGATGCAGTTATTGAAAGGATGAAGTCCTATGGACAATAAAGATAGGATGGACAAAGACCTTGGCTTCATGCTAAAGTATGAGAACGTTGCTTGGTTTGAAGACGGCAAGGTTAAGATACTTGATAGAAGAGTCTACCCGATTGAAACGCGCTACGAAATTTGTTCTAACTATAAAGAGGTAAGAGACGCGATTAAGAATATGGTTACTCAAAGCGCTGGGCCATATACAGCCGCTTTTATGGGCATGGTACTCGCTGCATACGAAGCAAAAGATTTTACAGAAGGTAAATTCATTAAGCATATGAACGAAGCAAAGCTAGCTCTTGCCAATGCTAGAGAAACAACATCTTTTAGAATGGCGCAAGTAACTCAAAGAGCCTATGATATTGCCAAGGATGCGATAGAGAAGGAACTAGTTCCATACGAAGAGATATTCAAAGGAGCACTCGAGTCACTAGAGAGAAGGTACTCAGCCATAAACGAGGTGGCAAAGAACTTAGCAAAGTTAATGCCTGACGAAGGCGCCATCATGACGCAATGCTTTGGCGAGACCATAGTCGGCTATATGATGCTTAGAGCGAAAGATCTCGGCAAAAAGATCAAAGTTTATTGTCCAGAGACAAGACCATTCTTACAAGGGGCGAGACTAACAGCCTCAGTACTAAGGAGTCAAGGCGAGGACGTTACAGTCATCACTGATAATATGGGCGCGTGGACGATGAAGGAGAAAAACATTAGTTTATTCACTTCAGCAGCTGACAGCATCACTAAGGAAGGCTACGTTGTTAACAAGGTAGGCACTTTGCAGCTCGCAATTTGCGCCAAATACATGGGTATACCGTACTTTGTAACGGGCATACCTGATTTAGGTAAATCGATTGACGATATAAGTATAGAAAAGAGAGACCCTCATGAAGCGACATCCTTTATGGGTAAGAGCCATGTAATGAAGGGCGTTAAGGGATTTTATCCAGCCTTTGACGTGACACCGCCAGAACTAGTTTCGGCAGTCGTTACTGACAGAGGCGTCTTTGCACCATATGATTTAGCTTCATATGGCAATATGGGAGAAGTGGATTATTATTAAAATGTTTAAGGAAATGAATATTTACAAACAAATACTCATCACTATAGCTGTGGTTTTAATCTTATTTCTTGCAGCGACTTTTGCTTTTCCTGATAAAGTAGTCGGCTTTTTGACTAAGCTTCATCTTAAGAGCGAGAAGACCCTTAGTCTTGATAAAGTTTATTCAAGGAATTTGACTTCGGATATGAGAGTTTGCTTTAGAGATGGTCACATCTATTATCATAAAGATGGTACTCTCGTTATGACTGGGATGAGCGACGAAGAACTGATGAGAAGGGACTTTGAAGCGAAGACTGCGAACGTGCTTTTTAAGGACAAGTACATCTACTCGACTGATGCGCCAAATGGCATTGTTAATATTTTGAGCTACGATGACTTAAAGGACGTGAAGGATTTTAACTATGACGAAGCAATCTCATTTATAGATGAAAAGGGCGGCAGATACACTGCTTGGCTGAGTGACAACTTCAATGAAACGCTTCGCGCTTACGACGACGACTTCACTGAGCGCTTTAGATACAAGGCACTAAACCCGATACTCACATACAATGTCGACAAGGACTTCAAGACTATGCAGATAGCATCCTTCGACCCGTATTCAAGTGAGATCAAGGCCTCTTTGTACAAGGAGATCAACAGAAAGGGCGAGAACAAACTTTATTACAAGTTTAACGACGAAGTCATTGCCTTTATCGCTGAACTTAAGGACATGAAGCTAGTCGCAACAAACAAGGCGCTATACTATATGCAAGAGGATGCTATTGTATTTAAAAAAGAGTATACTACTCTTAAGGACATAGCTGTCGATGGATCAAAAGTCTATTTGCTAGCAGACGATAAGCTTATGACGCTTAATAATAAAGCAGAAGTCATTGACGAGCACACATTTAATCAAAATGTGAAGAGCATGCTTAAGTATAATAATGATTACATCGTCTACTCAGAAAGAGAAATCTATATACCATATAAGGCTAAGTATTATATGAAGGATATGCAAGAGGATATAAGAAATATTTATGTGGGCGGGGGCTTTATCGCTGTAGTCTCTGATGAGAATATATCAATTTACTCAATAAAGATAGCTTAAAGTATAAGAATTATTTATAATAGTATAAAATATCTTGACAGAAATCTATTTTAAGTATACATTATAAGTAGGAGGCGGTATTTATGAAGGAAATAGATGCAAGAAAATTGGCATGTCCAAAGCCAGTTATATTAACAAAGAAAGAATTGGACGCAATGGAAACAGGAGTAGTTTGCACACTTGTAGATAACAAGGTTGCTACTGAAAACTTATCAAGACTAGCTGAGTCCATGGGACTTAAGGCTACAGTTGAAGAAGTGGGCGAAGACTACAAAGTAACTATCAATAAAGATCACGCAGTTGAAGTAAAAGCAGATGACGAAACATTTGTTATAGGTGTAGGCACTAACGTTATGGGTCACGGCGACGAAAAGCTTGGAGCAATACTTATCAAGAGCTTCATGTACACTGTTTCACAAACAGCTCCACTACCAAAGACTATAGTCTTCTTCAATGGCGGAGTTAAATTAACTTGTGAAGGCAGCGAAGTACTTGAAGACATTAAGAACATGGCTGACAATGGCGTTAAGATTATTTCATGCGGCACTTGTCTAGACTTCTACGGCTTAAAAGAAAAGCTTCAAGTTGGTGAAATCTCTAATATGTACACTATCTATGAAACATTAGAAAAGGCAGATAGAAACATAGTTTTATCATAATGAAGAGATACGTTTTAAGCTTCAACTCAACTCACCATGCAATACTTGCTGAAGGCGTTTTTAAGAGTGAAGCAATCGAGTACAAGATGATACCAACACCAAGACATGTTAGCTTGTCTTGCGGCTTATCAATAGTCTTTAACAAGGACGACCTTGATAGAGTTAATAAACTTATTGAAGACAAAAGAATCGAAGGCGAGGTCTTTGATTACTAATGCTTTTGTATAAGTTAAATGACCTTGTTAAGATGAAGAAGGCCCACCCATGTGGCTGTGATGAATTTAAAATCATATCAATGGATGGAGCCGTCACTCTTAAGTGCAGTAAGTGTGATAGAGTGATTGGCTTTAGTAAAGAGGACTTTGAGAAGTACGTGAGAAAAATTTATAGAGACGGAAAATTTATTAGCATAAGATGATGGAGATGCGATTATGATTTCGCATCTCTATTTTTTTGCACACAAATCAAAATGGCGACACTTAAAGTGCCGCCATTAGCGTATATAAATTATTTTTCTTCGTGCTTGTATGGTTCCAAAAATGCGTGGAAGTGTCTCATAGGTAGGTTCTTGCCCCAAAGTATTCTCATATTTGGAATGCTTTCTCTGTCTTCATAAAGTGCTTTTACAGCTGCTATAACATAATCAAGATGCTCTTGAGTAAGTCTGCTTCTATCTATAGCGAAGCGCACTACATTAGCTAGTTCAGCTTGTTGCTCAGGCGTCTTAAGGTCATACTCCATAGAGAAGTCGCCAAGTTCGGCAACTCTTATGCCGTAGCGCCTAATAAGTTCAAGTGAAAAGCCTTGGCCAGCGAAAGTATCGTGGCCGCGCTTGCCGTCGAAGAACTCATCCATGTTGATGTAAACCGCATGACCGCCAGCAGGTAGGACAACGCCCTTAACTCCTGCCTTGTAGAAGCCTTGTGCAAGGTACTCGACTTGCTTAACACGGCTGTCCATGTAATTAAAGTCGCAGCTTTCATATAGACCAACAGCTAGAGCCATGATATCGTGGCCGCTCATGCCGCCGTAGGAGTCGTTGCCGTAGCAAGAGATTTGCTTAACCTTAAGTCTTACGCCGACATCCATCTTCATGGAGCCGTCTTCATTAAAGTCAGAGAACTTTTGCCAGAATAGACCCTTATCTCTAAACGCTAGCATGCCACCCATATTAGCGTGACCATCCTTTTTAGCTGACATACAGAAACCGTCGCAGTATGAGAACATCTCAGTCGCTATCTCAGCGATGGACTTGTCTTCGTAGCCTTCTTCGTTCATCTTGATAAAGTATGAGTTTTCTGCCCAACGAGCCACGTCAAAAATAAGTGGTATATCGTATTTGTGAGCGATCTTATTTACTTCTCTGATGTTCGCCATGGAAACGGGTTGGCCGCAGACAGTGTTATTAGTGATGCACATGAAGATCAGTGGAACATTTTCAACACCAACGCCATTTATAAGCTCTTCTAATTTTTCAAGATCCATATTGCCTTTAAATGGATTCTTGTCATATTTACCGCCCTCAGGTATTTCATATAAAAGTTTTTTGTTATATAAGTTTCTTGGGATAGAGCCCATTTGCTTGATATTGCCTTCAGTTGTATCGAAGTGACCGTTCGATGGTATAGTGAAGACCTTGCCTGGATGACGCTCAGTTAAGATATTTCTAACTATCTCCATAAGAACCGATTCAGCAGCACGTCCTTGTTGAATGATAAAGGAGTTAGGTCTTTCCATTTGCGCTGCGCCGCCATTGAAGAGGCCGCCTTCGTACTCCGATAGATAAACATCGTCCATCATCTTTTTAACGTCTCTGCAATCAGTTCTAACTAGATCTAAAGTTTTCTTCCAGTTCTTTTCGCCGCCGCGTTCAAAGATGTCTCTAAAAGTATCAAGAAGAACGTAGTAGCCAGTGTTTCTGCCATAAGCCTCGTCACCTAAGAACATCGACGACCACTGAGTGTTAGTCATGGCAGTCGTACCCGAGTCAGATAGCATGTCAATAGTTAAGAGCCCCGATGGAAACGCAAACTCATTGTAGTGAGTTGCCTTAAGTGCCTTTTCACGCTCTTCTACTGTTACCTTTGGAAGGTCCTTAACCACATATGTAAAGTGTGTTGGCGTAGGAACATTTAATGGATATTTTTCACTCATAATATACCTCCTTTGAATTTTATGTGAGCCTAGTCCACTAATTCTAGTATAAGCTTTTAGCATGTGAAAGTCAAGAGAAGAAATATTTTATAAAAAACCATTCTCTCCTTTTTAAAATCATTGAAGTAAAGACTTTTTTGTGTTATAATCATCTTGGAGATTATTTTTTTAGGAGTGATACTATGACTAATGAAGAAAAGGAGCTTCTTGATATCATCAAAGAAGATACCATGCCTGCCCTTGGATGCACCGAGCCTATCGCCGTGTGTTACCTTGGAGCGTTTATAAAAAAGTACATAAAAGATGACATTGCTAAGGCTAATGAGATTGATGTAGTTGTTAGCAAGAACATCTATAAGAATGGTAAGAGCGTTACTATACCAAATACTGGCACTTGCGGTCTTGACCTAGCGGCTGTCTTGGGCCTAAGCGGAGGCAATAAGGACGACGGTCTTCTTGTTTTAACTAAATTTACTGATGAGATGATAGCTAGAGCGAAGGAGCTTAGAGAGACTTTAAATATCAAGCTAAGCTACGATGAAGATACACCTGACATATACGTTAAGATGAGTGTAAAATTTGACGACATGACAGTAGAGGGCCTATTACAAAAGGGACATACTAATGTTGAATACATAAAAGTGGATGACGAAGTTCTTTATGAGAATAAGCTAGACGAAGCAAAGGACGATGTGAAGGAATTTATGTCAAAGCTTACTCTTAAGAAGATTAAAGAGCTTGTCTTATCTACGCCAATGGAAGAGCTTGCCTTTATTGAAGAGGGCGTTGAAATGAATATGCGCGCTGCAAATGAAGGACTTAAGCTTAAAAACTCGAAGCTTTTAGGACAAAGCCTAGAAGAGATACAAAATAAAAAGATATTGTGTAACGATGCCTATACAAGAACTAGAATACTAACTGCGGCAGCTGCTGATATGAGAATGTCGGGCGGTAACTGCATGGTTATGACTAGTGGCGGCAGTGGTAATCAAGGCATAAACGTTATCATACCTATATATTTAATATACGAAGAATTCAATCTAAAAAAAGAAGATATGATCAGAGCCATATACTTTGGTCACGCGATTAACAGATTTGTTAAGACATTCTCAGGAAAATTATCGGGCATGTGCGGATGTGCTATAGCAGCTGGTCTTGGCGCTGCAGCAGGCATCACCATGATGATGGGGGGAACAGACGAACAAATCGAAGGTGCTTGCTCAAACATGTTCGCGAACCTTACTGGACTTATCTGCGACGGGGCAAAAAACACTTGCTCCTTAAAGCTATCGACATGTGCAGGCGAAGCAGTACTTAGCGCGTTTTTAGCACTTAACGGCTGCACTCCTAAGGAAAATGTCGGAGTTGTTTCAGGCACTATTGAAGACACTATCAAAAACGTTGGACTTCTTTGCAGAAGCGCGTTTAACAGAGTTGACGACGTGATGCTTGAGATTATAAAATAAATTTTAACAGGAAAAAATTATGGAAAGAAAATTTAAAAAAGCCATCAGCTTAGAAACATTTATCTTTTTGGCAGTACTATTTGCCTTTTTCTACTATCTTTCATCTAAGATGGGAACCATCAATTTAATTAATACCTTTATGAATACAGCTTATGCCTTGCTTATGGAAGTCTGCTTCTATATCATGGCCATAGCCGTTGTGGCAGGAGGACTATCAGCCATACTAAGCGAGTTTGGTGTTATATCCTTAATCAATAAGCTCTTGTCAAAACTAATGAAGCCGATATACGATTTGCCGGGAGCGGCATCTGTCGGCGTTTTGACATGCTACTTATCAGATAACCCATCGATACTTGCTCTAGCTAAGGATAAAAACTTTTTAAGGTATTTCAAAAAATATCAAGTGCCAGTCTTGACAAACATAGGCACAGCCTTTGGTATGGGCTTTATCACGACTACTACTATGATGGGTCTAAAGATAGACGGCAGTATAAAGGCGGCGCTTATAGGTAATTTAGGCGCAATCATCGGTTCAATCGTAAGCGTTAGAATTATGATGATATTTACTAAGAAGAAATTTGGCACTGAGGCGATGGCTGTCGGCGATGCAGACGCATCTAAGGCAACTATGGACCTAAGACCAGTTAGAGAAGGATCGATTTTTAATAGATTTATAGACGCCTTACTAGATGGAGGTAAGATTGGTGTAGACATGGGCTTATCAATAGTTCCGGGAGTTATACTTATCTGCACTGTGGTACTTATACTAACTAATGGACCGGGACCAGATGGGCTTTACACAGGCGCAGCAAAGGAAGGAGTTAAGCTACTTCCGATGATTGCGGACAAACTAAGCTTTATAATCAAGCCACTTTTTGGATTTACATCAGGTAAGTGCATAGCCGTTCCAATCACAGCACTTGGTTCAGCAGGAGCTGCTATAGGCCTAGTACCTGAACTAATCAACACAGGTGCAGCAAATGCCTCAGACATAGCTGTCTTCACAGCTATCTGCATGTGCTGGTCAGGCTATCTTTCTACACATATTGCGATGATGGATGCCCTTGGCTATAACGACTTAGCAGGCAAATCAATATTCGCGCATACTATAGGCGGCTTAGCAGCTGGCTTTTCAGCACACATACTATTTACACTATTAGCATAGATAGGAGAAGAAATGGACGAGAGACAAAGAGTAATTTCATTATTTAAATACATTAGGCAAACTATTGACGATAAGTACAAGCCTATATTAAACGTTAAGGACGAGCTTTGGAACAAGTATTTGGACGAGATTAACCTTAACAATAAATTCCTCTACTTTTCTTGCGGAAGCGATTCGACGAGCGACGTGATTCTTAGAATCACTAGACCTTATTCGCAAAAAACGCAAGAAGATATTAGAGTGCAAAATTTGTTCAAGGAGTTCAGAGAGCTATATTACAAGCTTGAGAACGAATCGCACCTATATGAATTAGTCTTTGCCAATGGAATTTTAATCTCAAAGTACGATAAGAACATTTATCATCCTATATTAATAAAGAGGGCGGCAATTGATTTTGACTCAAGGAAGGATAGTATAGCGATACGCGATACAAACAGAGACATGACTCTTGACATTAAGCTAATATCTATGATTGAGAATATTAATCACTTGGAGCTGAAGAATATCATGGAGCACATCTCCATGAACTACTACCACCCATTTGATACAGCGTCAATGGCTGAGCTAATGAAGTCTATGGTGAAGAGATTACATACGGACTCATCTTATGAAGAGGCTGGTGTGAGCGAAACGGATAAGGCTTTCACTATAATCAATAGGCCACTATTATTCTTAAGAAATAAAGAGACTGACTTTATACAAAATCTTGACGAGATGATTGAGTCCATAGAAAAGGGTTCGGAAGTGAACAAGAGCCTACTTAATCTATGCGGCGTAAACATCAAGGAAAAGGAAACAGAAGAGAGGGCGGAAACGCTTGAGGATAAGATCAGAAACATCGAGGGCATCTCGCAAAGCGTTTTATTCACTAAGGAAGCGAACAAGGAGCAACTTGAAGTAGCTGAGAGAATTGCTAACTACGATACTGTTTTGGTGCAAGGACCTCCGGGCACAGGTAAAACGCATACCATAGCAAACCTATTGGGCGACATCTTAGCAAGAGGCAAAACTGTTTTAGTTGCTTCACAAACAAAGAAGGCACTATCGGTACTTAAGAGCATGACCCAAGAAGAGATCAGGGCCCTTTGCGTATCCACTATTGATGACAACAACGAGGACATGGAGAAGTCCATTGACTCGATTACTGATTATATAAGCAATCACTCCATAGAGGAGCTTAAAGAAAAGATACAAAAGCTCAATATGGATAGAAACATTCTTATAGAGAGACTTAATGAAACAAGAAAGAAAATCTTTAGCATCAAATCATCTGAGCTAAAGAGTATTAATATAGGTGAAGAAGTCTTCAGCCCAATAGATGCGGCAAGATTTTTGCATGATCACGACGGTCTAAACAAGATACCAGGCGAGGTTAAGCTATATGAGGCGCTTCCTATATCAAAGGGAGACATAGACTTTTTGTACTATTCAAACGAGGCTCTTACGAGAGAGGACGAAAAGGAATTAAACATAGGATTGCCAGATCCAAACACTATACTTAATCCGGAAGATCTTGAAAAGACTATAGATGCGATGGATGCGGCGCTTCTTAGAGCGAAGACACTTAAGGAAGAGATCAGAAGAAATATCACTTTAAACGAAAGAGTCTACCTTGATCAAAATGCACTTTATAATGGCAAGGCCGATGAAGATTTTAGCGATATCTACGAGAAGATTGATTATATCAATAGTCTTGATGAGCTAGAAGATTGGCAGATAAAAGTCATTGTTAGCGCCAAGGCAGGAAATGCTGACAAGAAGAGCTATATTAGGCTAACAGAGCTAATCACAGAGCTTGATGAATACTACGATAGAAACGTTGAGCACCTAAGAGGCAAGAGACTTATCTACCCAGCTGATATGAATCAAAAAGAGCTAAGGCAGTCACTTGAAGAGATGAGGTCAAGACTTGTTGATGGCAAAAAGATCAAGGGTATATCCGCGATGTTTAAAAACTCGTGGAAGAAAGTACTTACAAGCGTTAGCATCAACGGCCAAGGTCTAGTAACTGTAGAGGATATGGACGACGCCATAGTCAATATCAATCTAGATATAAAGATATCCGAGTTAAAAGCTTTATTCGATGAACTTATATATAAGACAAATGATGATTTCGACAGAGAAAAGCTAATTGAAAATAAAGAACTATTAAGCTATTTACCACTAATCACTAAGTACATGAAGTTCTACGACGAAAACGTTCAGTCCTTATTTAAGCTAATGCAAGATAAGGGCATAAACGTGAACAGCATCTTTGTCAACAACAAAGTTCTTTCGCCGCACGATTCATTTATTAAAGAGATGAAGCTGATTAAAAATGACTTAAGAAAGTACATTGAGCTCGCTGATGAATATGATTTAAAATATATTCCTGCTAAGTCAAAGCTTGATGATACGCTTGATAAATTAAAAGTAGACGAGGACAATAAATCTGATTTATTATTACTTATGAACACTGCGATTGAGACTAAGTACTACGACAGCTATAGAGATAGTTTTGAAAATCTTAAAAAGACTTATGAAAAGATTAAGATACTTAAGAAGAGAAATGAGTTTCTTGATGAATTGGCAGCTGTAGCACCTACTTGGAAAGAGTTTATATATAACCGCTTTGATATACATGGACTTAAAGACGCACCTGAAAATATCGAAGAGAACTGGTATTACAAGCAATTTGATGGCATCATCTCAAAGATAAATAGAACGCCTTATGAAAAATACCAAAAGATGATGACTTGGTACAAGAAGCAGCTTTATGATATAACGAAAGAGCTCGCTTCAAACATGGCATGGCACTCATTTATGCTTAAGATCAAGGACGATATAGAGAAGAAGCAAGCATTGCAAGGCTGGCAGCTAACTATGAAGAAGATTGGTAAAGGCACTGGCAAGCAAGCGATTGGCCTAAAGAAAGAGGCAAAAGAGCTTATGAAGAAGTGCCAAAGAGCTGTTCCTGCTTGGATCATGACCATTGATAAGGCGCTTGAAAGTCTTGACTATAATCAAAAATTTGACTATCTAATCATAGACGAAGCATCTCAAGCGGACATTTCGGCTATACCTATACTTCAATTAGCAAAAAAGGCTATCATAGTCGGCGACGATGAGCAAGTCAGTCCACAAGCAGTCGGCATAGACCAAGACAAGCAAAGAAATCTTATCGATATGTACATTAAAGACAAGGTGGCCAACAGCCATTTATATGATTTAAATTCATCCTTGTATGACATACTTAAGACAAGCTTCCCAGTCTTAACGCTTAAGGAGCACTTTAGAAGCGTTCCAATGATAGCTGCATACTCAAATTTCATTTCTTACGATGGCATAATAAAGCCACTTAGAGAGTCATCTTCGACAAAGGTTCAACCTGCGCTTAAATTAGTTAAGGTCGATGGCATAAGAGATGATGACAGAGTTAACGAGGCAGAAGCAAATTACATTGCAGATGAAATCCTAAGGATAAAGGACGAGCCTGATTATGAGGGCAAGACTATCGGCGTAATATCGCTTGCGAGCGAAGATCAAGCTAAGTTTATAGATAAGCTTCTTATAGAAAAGCTAAGCCTACAAGATTATGACAGGCTAAATATTTTATGCGGTAGACCAGCGGCTTTCCAAGGCGATGAAAGAGACATCATCTTCTTAACGACAGTTGACTCGAACGAAAAGGATGAAGCGATGAAGGTCTTAAACGAAGGCGCTTACGATGTGAACAAGAAAAAATACAACGTAGCAGTATCAAGAGCCAAGGACCAAGTAGTTTTAGTCACTTCGCTTGACTACAAGAAGGACCTAAAGCTAGGCGATATTAGAAGAACTTTAATCGAGTTCTTTATAAACCCTGAGGACAAGATGGTCTTTGACAAAAGAAACAGATATGAGCTATCGTCATTTGAAGAAGACATCAAGAAAGAGCTTGAAGCAAGGGGCGTCGAAGTAAAAACGAATGTCGAAGCAGGTCTATATAACATTGCCTTACTCGCTATTAAAGACGATAAGAAATTTATAGTAGAAGCAGAAGGATCAGAATTTGATATAGATGACGAAACAATCATCGACCAAATGGAAAAGAGAGATATTTTGGAAAGAGTTGGCTGGAACTTCGTCAGCATCAGAAGCACAAAGTATTACTACGATCCATCAAAGGCGATAGATGATTTACTTAACGATATGAAGTAGAAGGTGATTTTTTGGATACACTTAGAGAAGCAGGCATACTTTTACCCATAAGTATATTAAAGAGCAAATACAAGCACGGCACTTTCAAAGACGCAATGAAGGCGGTTGATTTTTTAAACAGAGCAGGTCAAAAGATTTGGCATATAGAGCCAATCATGTATATGGACGGAGATTTAAGAAGCGAAAAAAGCATTTCTCAGTTCGCTCTTGACCCAATATACGCAGATTTAGATGAGTTCATCAACATGGGTCTACTTAGCACGGCAGAGATATTTAAGTTAGATGAAGAAGCTGAGAAAAAATTCGAAGCGCACGATAAAGAGCTAATCAAGGCTGAAAAGATAAAAGCACTGCGCCTTGTATATAAAAGAGCTTACCAAGACTTCACGAAAGAGGCCATTTACCAGGACTTCATCAATGAAAATCAATATTGGCTAAAAGATTTCTCCCTTTTCATGACTATATATAATAAGAAGAAAGTCTTTGAAGAATTTTCAGATGAAGAGATAAATATCGCCATTTACAAGGATAATATCGATGAAGAAATCGAAGAAGAAGCGAAATTCCAAGAATTCGTTCAGTTCTTATTATATAGGCAATATCTTAAGTTAAAAAATTATGCCAAGGACTTAGGCGTAAAAATCTTGTGCGACGTTCCTTTTTATGCTAATGAAATTTCTTCAGAGGCGTGGGCTAAGAAGGATTACTTCGAAGTCGATAAAAAGCTAAGACCACTTAATTATGCTATAAAAGCCATTGAACAAGACAAGGACTTAAATCAAATTGATAAACGATTGGTTTATAGTTTTGATTTCATCGCCTTCGACGGCTATGAATATATAAAGGAAAAGTATTCTTACTATGCAAAGCTATTTGATTATATTAGGTTAATCGATATTGAAGACTACGAGACAACAATCAAAGTCGATGCGAAGACCATGGACCTAGATACTATAAGTGCGGATAAAAATCCTATAGAAGAAATTTTTTCTGTATTGAAAGATATCGATGTAGTAAATAAAGTATTTACTGATTATATTAGATGCAATTCTAAAATTATTAGAAAGATAATGAAAGACGATAGGATAATCGAGTCAAGGACTATACAAGACGCCTTTGACGTAAATGCTGATGAGAAGAACTTGCCGCTTAATGTTGACAAGACTTGCTTATACTACAGCTCGGACTTTGATATGAAAGAGCTAAGTAAGTACTTAAACTCATCGAGCGATATGAAGCTAAGGATAGAGGACTACACGATGAAGAAGGACTTCAATAACTATGACATCATCGAAAGGATGTACAGCTCCAACGCTTCTAAGGTAATTATTGCTCTTTGGGACTTAAGTGGCGAGGTAAATAAGAAGACTTGCGAAGTCGATATTAATGAAATAAGCCTTAAGCTCGAAACGATTTTGAAGCAATACATGATACAATTCTCACGATAGACGAAATAAAATATAAGCACATAGACGACCACATGGCTCCGATATATGAATTTATAAGTTCAATATCGGAGCTTTATTATTGATTATTATTCAAAAAACTTGACTTTTATGATAAGAAAGTTTATAATAGTCATTGTAGATACTAATTTTATTTTAAGGAGGAAATTAAAATGAAAAGCAAAAAGTTTTTAGCTTTACTATTAGTTTTAGTAATGGCTATAAGCGTACTAGCAAGTTGTAAACCAGCTGATACACCAGCAGATGCTGACAAACCAGCTGAAACAACAACAGATGAAGGAAAAGACGAAGGCAAGGAAGAAGCTCCTGCAGATACAGGCGCTTTAACTGAAATGCCAACAGACGGTGAACCAGATGCTGATCAATATATCAACACATTTGATACAGCTCATCCAAACACATTAGACCCTGCAAAGGGAAGCGATAGTTATGGTAACGGTATATTACTTAACATTCTTGAACCACTTGTAAGAATTCAAGACGTAAAAGGACAAATGGGTTCAGTTGAATATGTACCAGCTGGAGCTGAAAGCTGGGATCTTTCTGAGGACGGTCTTACTTATACATTCCATGTTAGAGAAGGAAACGTATGGAACGACGGTACTCCAGTAACTGCAAAAGACTATGAATATGGTATCAAGAGATGTATAGATCCAAGAACAGCATGTCCATATGCTAACAACACATACTATATCAAGGGAGCTGAAAAAGTTAACAAAACTAAATTAGCTGAAGGTCAAGAACCTGATTATTCAGAAGTAGGCGTAGTTGCTAAAGATGACAAAACTCTAGAAATTACTCTAGAACATCCAGTTCCATTCTTTATCGATATTGTAACAACAAGAATTTTCTTCCCACAAAGACAAGACTTAGTTGAACAATACCAAGACACTTACTCAACAAGTCCAGAAACTGCTCCACAATGTGGACCATTCATTCTAAAAGACTGGGTTATCAACTCTGAACAAAACTATGTTAAGAACGATAACTATTGGGATAAGGACAATGTAAAATTAAGCAAATATAAAGTATCTATAATCAAAGACTCAAACACTATTTTCAACGCACTTAAAGCAGGTCAAATCGACTACGCAGGTGTAGGCGATCCTAAGTGGAAAGGCGAATTCTTAAATAACCCTGACTACTACAGCACAGTAAGAGCTAACCCTGATACAACATATTTCATGTTTAACTGCAACGCAGATTCAAATACTGGAAATAACAAGGTTAGACAAGCTATCTCTATAGCACTTGACAGACAAGAATTAATCGATTCTTGCTACAACGGTGTTCCAACAGCTGCATTTGACTTCGTACCACCAGCAGTAACTTGCCAAGGTAAAGAATTCAACAAGCTAGGAGAAGGTTGGGTTAAGAAATTAGCTGAAGACAATCCAGATCCAAAGGCTTTATTTGAAGAAGGCGTTAAGGAAGCAGGTTTAGGAGATCCATCAAGCGTTACTATCAAGCTTATGGGTTCAGATACATCTCAAGAAGGAAGAACTTCTGGAGAATTCGTACAACAATGTCTAGAAGAAGCATTAGGATGCAAAGTAGAAGTAGATAACCAAGACTGGTCACAATTTATCAATATCGTTAAAACTGGTAAAGGTTGGGATATTGCATGGTTAGCTTGGGGTGCAGACTTCAACGACCCATCAAACTTCCTAGAAACTTGTCATTCACAAACAGCTGCTTATCCTACAGGATACAAGAACGAAGAATTTGATAAGCTATTAGACGAAGCTAAAGTTGAACAAGACGCTGATAAACGTGTTCAATTATTCCACGATGCAGAAAAGATTCTTCTATATGATGACGCAGCTCTAAGCCCAGTAATTCACAGAATTGCTAACGTATTTAGAAGATCATACATCAGAAACGCTAACTACAGCTTCTTCTCAACAATGGGTATGTCAAGAATATTCACAAGCGGAAGAAAGTAATTTTAACAAAATTTAATTTAGGAGAAGGGGAGTTCTCCCCTTTTCTTAGATTATAAGAAGAAATTAGGAGGATAATATGATAAAGTATATCGTAAAAAGAGTTGTTTACTTATTTATTACTCTTTTTATAATCACTACTGCAACATTTTATCTAATGCATACTATTCCTGGAGATCCTTTGACAGCAAGAGTACAAAAGAATTTACCAGAACAAGTTAGAATTAACTTTGAGAAGAAGTATGGCTTGGATAAGCCGTTGTATGAACAATACGGATTGTTCCTTAAAAACATGACTCAAGGAGACTTTGGCGAATCAATTACATATCCAGGTGTAAAGATTGCTGACAGAATTTTTAAAACTGCACCTATATCAGGTGCTTTAGGCGGAACTGCCTTAGTTATAGGCTTTGTTTTAGGTATGGTTTTAGGTATAATTGCCGCTTTAAATAGAGGCAAGTGGCCTGACTACCTAGTAATGTTCCTTGCAATTATAGGTATAGTACTACCTTCATTCGTACTAGCAACATTATTACAATATGTTTTTGCAAATAAATTAGCATTATTACCAGTTATGGGTTGGGGCTCAGTTAAGAACGCGGTTCTTCCTGTTATAGCTCTAAGCTTTGGTACTATAGCTACTTATGCAAGATACATGAGATCTTCTGTACTAGAAGTTATCAACTCAGACTATATCTTGACTGCAAGAGCAAAAGGCGTAAGTGAATTTAATATAGTAAGGAAACACGTATTTAAAAACGCCTTTATTCCGTCACTAACTATACTTGGACCACAAATCGGCGGTATCTTCGCTGGTTCATTCGTTATTGAAAAGATATTCTCTATACCAGGACTAGGTTTCTTCCTAGTAACATCAATTCAAGATAGAGACTATCCGATGATTATTTCGTCAACAATATTCTTTGCATTCTTATTTATAGTTGCGACTCTAGTTGTAGACGTACTATATGTTATAGTCGATCCAAGAATCAAACTTACAGAAGATTAATCAGGAGGTAAACATGGAAAATAAAGATTTAAAACTTACTCCTGAGATGTTCAAAAGGATACCAAAAAACGATGAAGAAGCAGAACTTATTGCTAGACCTTCAATATCTTTTTGGCAAGATGCATGGAGAAGATTAAAAGAAAATAAAGTAGCTATGCTAGCACTTGTGCTATTAGGCCTACTTGTATTTTTAATTATATTTGGACCATACTTTAACAGCTATAGTCCTACAAAAATTCAATCAAAATTAAAAGATATAACGCCAAACTCACAATTCTGGTTTGGTACAGACAGCTCTGGTCGTGATATATTCACAAGAGTTTTCTTTGCTGGTAGAACATCACTTATCGTTGGTGTTGCCGGTGCCTTGATATCAACTATAGTTGGTCTTTTATATGGCGCTATCTCAGGCTACGTTGGTGGAGCAGTTGATATCGTAATGATGAGAATACTAGAAATTCTTGCTTCACTACCTTATCTACTAGTAGTAATCGTACTACAAATAAGACTAGAAACAAGAAACATATGGACACTGTTATTAGCACTAACCATAACAGGCTGGACAGGTACAGCTCGTATGGTTCGTGCTGAAGTACTAAGAATAAAAGCACAAGAGTACGTTCTTGCAGCTAGAACACTTGGTGTTAGCTCATGGAAGATAATTACTAAGCACTTAATACCAAACGCAATGCCTATACTTATAGTAGGTATTACATTTGACGTTCCAGGATTTATATTCTCAGAAGCCTTCCTATCATACTTAGGTATAGGTCTTCAATCGCCAGCAACTTCATGGGGTATTATGTGCTCTGAAGCTACAAGTACCTTCATGTATTTACCACATCAAATGTTCTTCCCATCGCTAATGATAGCTATAACAATGTTATGCTTTACACTACTTGGTGATGGACTTAGAGACGCACTTGATCCAAAACTAAGAAAGTAGGAGGCTAATGATGGAAAATAGAGAAAAACTATTAGATGTTAAAAATCTTAACGTTTCTTTCCATACTTACGCTGGAGAAGTAAAGGCAGTTAGAGGTTTAGACTTCCACCTTTATCCAGGTGAAACATTGGCTTTCGTAGGTGAAAGTGGATGCGGAAAGAGCGTTACAGCAAAATCACTAATGAGACTACTTCCAAAGGACAGTAGTGAAATAAAGAAAGAATCACAAATTACATTTAACGGTAAGGATGTCTTAGCTATGAACTCTAAGGAATTAACAGACCTTAGAGGTAATGATATATCTATGATATTCCAAGACCCAATGACTTCATTGAACCCAACTATGCGTATAGGGGACCAAATCAAAGAAGCATTAAAGATACACAGACAATTAAGCGGAGCTGAAGCTGACAAGGTTGCAACTGACTTACTTGAACTAGTTCAAATACCAGAAGCAAAGAACAGACTTAAATCATATCCACACGAATTATCAGGCGGTATGAGACAAAGAGTTATGATTGCTATTGCACTTTCATGTAATCCAAAGCTTCTTTTAGCTGACGAGCCAACAACAGCACTTGACGTAACTATTCAAGCACAAATACTTGACCTATTACAAGACCTTAAGAACAGATTAAACACAGCCATCATACTTGTAACTCATGACCTTGGCGTAGTAGCTAACTTTGCTGAGAGAATTCAAGTTATGTATGCAGGTGATATCGTTGAAGAAGGAACTACAGATGAAATCTTCTACAATGCTAGACACCCATACACATGGGCTCTACTTAACTCTATTCCAAAGGTTCATGCAAAAGACGTTGAACTTAGAGCTTTAGGCGGTACACCACCAGACCTATTACTACCATTACCAGGATGCCCATTTGCAGCTAGATGCTCTAGAGCGATGGAAATCTGTAAAAAGGTACACCCTCCTAAGACTGAACTATCTCCAACACACCACAACTGGTGCTGGCTAGAACATGAATTAGCTGGAGATATTGACTGGGATGCAATGAGAGGAGGAGCATATTAATGGCTAAATTTACTGAAAAACTTATAGAAGTTAAAAACTTAAGCAAACACTTCAATGTTGGCAAGGGTAAAGTTCTTAAAGCTGTTGATAATGTTAGCTTTGATATCTACAAGGGCGAAACATTTGGCGTTGTAGGTGAATCTGGTTGCGGCAAGACAACTTGCGGTAGAACAGTTCTTGGTATGTATAGAGCAACTAAGGGAGAAGCTTTGTTTAATGGCAAAGACATTCACTCACTTAGGGGTAAAGATGCCATAGCGTTCAAGAAGAATGCACAATACATCTTCCAAGACCCATATGCATCACTTGACCCAAGAATCACAGTTGGTGACATCATTGCTGAAGGTATGGATGTTCACTTCAACTACACTAGTGAAGAAAGACAAGCTAAGATAAATGAATTGCTTGACAAAGTTGGTCTAAACAAGGAACACGCTCTTAGATACCCACATGAGCTTTCAGGTGGACAAAGACAAAGAGTTGGTATAGCAAGATCACTTGCTGTAGAACCATCATTTATTGTCTGCGACGAACCTATCTCAGCTCTAGACGTATCTATTCAAGCGCAAATCGTTAATCTACTAAACAAGCTTCAAGACGAACTTGGCTTAACATACATGTTTATTTCACACGACTTATCCATGGTTAAGCACATTTCTGATAGAATCGCAGTAATGTACCTTGGATCAATCGTTGAACTTGCAGAAAGCTCACAAATTTATGAAGCATCACTTCATCCATATACACAAGCTTTGATGAGTGCTATACCAGTACCAGACCCACATGCAGGATCAGCTAAGAATAGAATCAAGCTTGAAGGAGAAGTGCCTTCACCAATCAACACTCCACCAGGATGTAAATTTGTTAACAGATGTAGATATGCTATGGACATTTGCCACAAAGTTGAACCTGAACTTAAGGAGTTAAAACCTGAACACTTCTGCGCATGCCACTTGTATGACAATGGTATGATAGACTTAAAAGATGCAAAGGTAACACAAGATTTAGGAAACAAATAATTCAATAAAGAATATGATTAAAGGGGGAAGAGATTTTCTTTCCCCTTTAAAATATTAGGAGCCTAAGAAATGAAAAATAAAAAATTAATAAAAATATTATTTTATATCTATATTGCTTTTTTGATTCTCTTTGTCGTTTTAAAATTCGATGGCAGTTTTGAAAGAATCATATCCTTACATAATAGCATAATTGAAAATGAAAAAGATGGTTTAAGAAACATAAACTTAATTCCATTTAGAAGCATATCTCCATACCTAAGAAATATTACAGAGCCTTATGCTTTTAAAAACATTCTTGCAAACATTCTAGTTTTTATACCCTTAGGAATTTTTGTTTCGAATAAGAACAGTAAAAATGTATTTAAGACCTTAGTCATTTGTTTATCTGTAATACTTTCAATTGAGTGCATTCAATTATTATTCAAAATTGGATTTTTCGATGTAGACGATATAATATTAAATTTTATAGGATCATTAATTGGTATGGGTATTAATAAAATTTTGATTAAAGAAAGTTAAATTATTATTTATTAAGTATGTAGTGATATCTTATTAGTTTATTGTAATTAATTAGAATGGAGTACTATACTTTGACAATTAAAAATTTAGGCTGTATAATATCTATTGGGGAGTAAAACCTCAATAGATATTTTTTTGATAAAA
>UQDI01000005.1 GCA_900539725.1 uncultured Eubacteriales bacterium
ATTTAATAGAAATAAGCAAACCCAGGAAAAAATTCCTGGGTTTGTCTTCAGTCTGAAATGAGGCGCAAGCCTCATTTTTTTATGCAAAAATTCATTTTAATCACAGCTATATAGAAATATAGAAATTAAGAAATTAAAAAGATTAATCAATACAATCTAAATATTACTATTAAAAAATTAAGATAAAGCATATGAAAATTACTTATTTAATGATATAATATATATGGTGATACTATGGAAAGAAATAAACAATACTTTAAAGAATATATTATGGACTTGCGTTCCATTATCGAGCTATCTAGTTTTTCTTTGATGATACTTAATCTAATCCTCTTGCCAATATCAAAGGTACATAGACTAGACATAGCACTAAGCATATCATTAGTCTTTTATTATCTAATTATAAGACCAAGGATTAAAGACACACAAACATTCTATGTATTTAGAATTATTGCGAGCAATGCAACAAGAAGGGCATTTTTACACTTTTTATTAGTGCGCGTAATAATAAAAAGAGATCTTAAGATGTATACAAATCACTACTTCATCAAGTACACTATCATTATGATGATTATTTTCATCATGTATTTAATTATTCTTGCTTATATTAGTAGTAAGAAGTTTGCAAAGAAAGAAAAGTTTTTCAAAAACTTCAAGTACAATGATAAATTATTTATTGAGAACTATACATTAGAGAACTTTGAAAATTTTAAATACTATACAAACTTAAGCACACTTTACTCAGATGACAATACCGATAGCGAATTGCTTGATGCTAGATATGAATATCTTAAGGCTTCACTTGCAGATAAAGAGGAAGATGAAGAATTAGAAAAAATAAGACAAGAGATTTTAAAAAAATTAGATGAAGCATATAAGTTTGTAAAATTTGAAAAAAAGTAAAAAAAGTTCTTGACTTTTAATTTTATTAGTAGTATGATTATAAGGATAAAAAAATATAGGGAGGATATTATGCTTAAAGGAAGAAATTATATTGATCCGGAAGATCTAAGCCTAGAGGAGCTTGATGAGCTATTTGCACTAGGTAAAGAAATTGTTGAAAACGAAAAGGATTTTATGCACGTATGTGACGGTAAAATCCTAGCTACTCTATTCTATGAGCCCAGCACCAGAACCAGATTTTCATTTGAAGCCGCTATGTTGAGATTAGGTGGAAATGTTATTGGTTTCTCGGAGCCGGGCTCTAGTTCTGTAGCAAAGGGAGAAACACTAGCTGATACACTAAGAACAGTTAGCTGCTACTCAGACATTATCGCAATGAGACACCCAAAAGAAGGTGCTCCACAATATGGCCACAACGCATGTACAGTACCACTAATTAACGCAGGTGACGGTGGACATCAACATCCTACACAAACACTTACAGACCTGTTTACAATACTAAGTGCTAAAGGCAAATTTGACGGCATGACTATAGGTCTATGCGGCGACTTAAAGTTCGGTAGAACAGTTCACTCACTAATCAAAGCAATGTCAAGATATAGCAATAACAAATTTGTTCTTATTTCACCAGTTGAACTAAGAGTTCCAAAATACTTAAAAGAACAAGTTCTTGATAAAAAATCTATACCATATACAGAAGTAGAAAGACTTGAAGATGTAATTGACGATCTTGATGTATTATACATGACACGTGTGCAAAAAGAAAGATTCTTCAACGAAGCTGACTATGTAAGATTAAAAGACAGCTACGTTCTAGACCTTGAAAAGCTTAAGAACGCAAAGAAAGACCTAGCAATACTTCATCCACTACCAAGAGTTAACGAGATAGCTGTAGATGTAGACGACGATCCAAGAGCTTGGTATTTTAGACAAGTTAAGAACGGTATGTATATAAGAATGGCACTGATAGCAAAATTATTGGGGGTTAAATAATGTTAAGTATAAATAGTATTTCAAAAGGTATAGTTATAGATCATATACAAGCTGGACATGGTATACAAATATTTGAATATCTAAATCTTAGAGAAGCTGACTACACTGTAGCATTAATCATGAACGCACACAGTGAAAAGATGGGCAGCAAAGACATGATTAAGATTGAAAATGAAATAGATTTAGATTTATCTGCACTAGGCTTTATCGATCCAAACATTACAGTAAACGTTATTAAAGATGAAAAGATCGAAAGAAAGATAAATCTTACTCTTCCAGAAGTTGTAGAAGGCGTTATAAAATGCAAGAATCCTCGCTGTATAACATCTGTTGAAAGAAATATTCCGCACAAATTTGTCTTAGTTGATAGAGAAAAAGGCAAATACAAATGTGCTTACTGTGATCATGTTTACGGCGAATAATATGATTATAGATAGATTATTTGAAGAAGTTCAAAAATTTGGTCCAATCTGTGTCGGTTTAGACACAGATTTGTCCTATATTCCAGAGCATTTAAATAGTATTGAAAGCATCGCAGATAGAGTTTTTAAATTCAACAAGGACATAATCGATGCAAGCTATGATTTGGTAGCTGTATATAAGCTTCAAATTGCTTACTACGAAGCTTTAGGCGTAGAAGGACTACTAGCATACAAAAAGACTTTAGAATACCTTAGAGAGAAGAATAAGCTAAGCATAGGCGATATTAAAAGGTCTGATATAGCTAAAACAGCTGAAATGTATGCAAAAGCACATTTTGAGGGAGATTTCGAAGCTGACTTTATAACACTTTCACCATTTATGGGCTATGACAGCATAAAACCTTATTTGCCTTATTTGGAAAGCGGAGAAAAAGGAATATTTGTGCTATTAAGAACTTCAAATCCTGGTGCTTTAGACATAGAATACCTTGAAAGTAATGGCGAAACATTGTATAATATAATTGGTGACAATTTAAGCAAGATTGCAGATAAATACATCGGTGACTACGGTTACTCATCACTTGGTTTCGTTGTTGGTGATAATATCATGGATAGTGGCGAACAAGATGAGATAAGAAAGAGATTTCCTAGAGAATTTTTCTTAGTTCCAGGCTATGGCGCTCAAGGCGGAAAGGCTGCAACTGTAAGAAAATTGCTTACAGAGCTCAATGGCGGCATTGTTAACTCATCAAGAGGTATAATAACAAGCCATATGAAGCACATGGACGACACTGATTATAAGTCTGAAAATTATTTAAAATACATTAGAGAAGCTGTTATAAATATGAAGGAGGATATCTGTGGCTAGAAATGCATACAAAGAGGGTACGATATTAGAAAATAATCACATTATTGACAATATCTACGTTTTAAAAGTAAGTGGACCATTCGAAGGTGCACCTGGACAATTTTATATGATTAAATCGTGGCAAGGAACAGACCCTCTTCTAGCTAGGCCTATAAGCATCTACGATATAGATGAGGAGGGCAATATCTATCTTTTAGTAGCAAATGTTGGCAGAGGAACAGATATAATGATGAAGCTTAAAAAAGGCGATAAATTATATTTACTTGGACCACTAGGAAACAAGTTCCCATTACCTAATAAGGACGAAAAAGTGGCTTTAGTTGGCGGCTCTGTTGGTATAGCGCCTCTTAAGTACCTTGCTAGATCTATACAAGATATCACTAAGAATATAGATTATTACGCAGGATTTAGAGATAATCCATACTTAATCGAAGATTTTGAAGAATATGTTGAAAATACATATATTTCAACAGAAAGTGGCAAGGTCGGTTATAAAGGATATATCATAGATATTTTAGAATCGGAGAAATATGATAAGATATACACTTGCGGACCATTCCCAATGATGAAAGCCCTATTATTAAAAGCTCATAATAGAAATAAAGTACTAGTAAGCATGGAATCAAGGATGGCTTGCGGCGTTGGCACATGCAGGGGCTGCAGCATAAAGACTAAGGTTGGCATGAGACGTGTATGTAAGGACGGACCAATATTTGGAGGAGGTGTGTTTTTAATTGACTGATTTAAGAGTAAAGATAGCTGATATTGAATTTAAAAACCCACTAATCGCTGCGAGCGGAACTTTTGGATTTGGTAAAGAATATGAGGAGTATTATGACATCTCAAAGATAGGTGGCGTCTCAACTAAGGGTCTTACACTTAAACCAAAAGACGGTAATGAAGGCATAAGATTATTCGAAACACCTAGTGGTTTAATGAATTCTATAGGCCTTGAAAACCCTGGCATTCAGGCTTTTATCGATAATGAACTAGACTTTCTACTATCAAAGGACCTTATTACACTTGTAAATATTGGTGGCAATAACATAGAAGATTATCTAGAAGCAGTTAGATTAATATCAAAGACAGAAGCTCAAATGATAGAGCTTAATATTTCATGCCCAAACGTTAAAAGCGGCGGTATGGCCTTTGGCATCAAGACTTGCGTTGCTAAAGATGTTGTTAAAAAAGTAAGAGACGTAACAGATAAACCACTTATAGTAAAGCTATCACCAAATGCTAATGATATAGTAGAGATGGCTAAAGCTTGCGAGGAAGTTGGTGCAGATGCGCTAAGCCTTGTTAACACATTTAACGCCATGGCTATAGATATAGACAGACGCAAAACTGTATTTAACAATAAAACTGCTGGCTTATCAGGTCCTGCCATCAAACCTATAGCTTTGAGAATGACTTATGAAGTGTCAAAGGCAGTTAGTATACCTGTTATAGGCATGGGCGGCATACAAAACTATAGAGACGTAATCGAATTTATCATGGCTGGTGCAAGTGCAGTACAAGTTGGCACTATGAATTTTACAGAGCCAATGATTATGGCAAATATTGCTGAAGACTTAGAAAAATACATGAACGATAATAAGATAGAAAGTTTTGAAGAGATTAGAGGAATAATTTAATGAGTATAGGTGTAGATATACTTGAAATATCTAGAATTAGAAAATTAATGGAAAATGAAAAGTTTTTGAATCGCTTCTTTAGTGATGCAGAGATAAGCTATATAGAATCATCAGCTAAGGCTGATGAAACTTGTGCTGGAATTTTTGCGGCTAAAGAAGCTATTATTAAGGCTTTAAATGGCAATTTAGCTGGACTACAATATAAAGATATCTCTATAGAGAGAAAAAATGATGTACCATTTGCTTTTGTGAATGGTATAAATTTTTTTGTCTCAATCTCGCATGACGGCGACTACGCAATAAGCGTTGCAAGTACAGACGAATACTCTAGCAAAATTAATATTGCTGATGAATTTAATGTCTTTAGAAAAAGAGATGACTTTACTCATAAGGGCGACTATGGTAAGCTTGCAATATTTGCTGGATCTCTCTCAATGACTGGGGCGCCTTACTTTGCGTCACTTGCTGCAATGAGGACGGGCTGCGGTTTATCTTATTTGTACATTGACAGGGATATACAGGATATACTCAGCGTGAAGCTGTCTGAAACTATAATTAGATGCAATGATAATTATGATTTAGCTGATATGGACGCTGTGCTTTTTGGACCAGCGTGGTCATTCTTTGAGAATAGAGATAAAATTTACAAAGACATAATCCATTCAAATAAAAAACTTGTGATTGATGCAGATGGCCTTTATTATTTGAGAAAATATGGAGATAAACTAGGATATAGAGCCATAATCACGCCGCATTTTGCTGAACTGGCTAGACTTTTAGATGATGACATAGAAAAAATTATAGAAGAGCCTAAAAAATATGCGCGCCTTGCTAGCGATAAGTTTGAAGTAGTAGTAGTTTTAAAGGGCCATAACACTATAGTTATGAATAAAGACAATGAGTACATAAATCATACAGGAAACCCTGGTATGGCGACAGCAGGATCAGGCGATGTACTAGCTGGAATTATTGCTTCACTGCTTGTTCAAGGCTTCAAGACCTTTGATGCAGCGAAGTATGGAGTTTATTTGCATGGACTAGCAGGGGATCTTGCAAAAGAAAAATACACAGAATATTCATTAATAGCAAGCGATATCATTGAGTTTATACCTAAAGCTATTAAGATGATGGAGGTAAAATAAATGAATGGCAATAGAGCCGCTTGGCTTGAAATTAATTTAAACAATCTTGAATACAATATCAATTCTATAAAAAAAGCTATAAGTCCAGAAACAAAGATCATGCCAGTTATTAAGGCTGATGCATATGGTCATGGAGCTGTAGCTCTTGCGAAGTTTATGGAAGGCTTAGGCATTGATAGATTTGTAGTATCTGTTGCGAGCGAGGCAATGGAACTTAGGAAAGCAGGCATTGAAGAGGATATACTTATGCTTAACTATTTAGAAGATAATTATTTAGAAGAAGTAGTAGAAAACAATTTAACAAGCGCCATTTTTACTTATGAAAAAGCTAAAAAACTTAGTGATGAGGCCAAAAAACAAAATAAAATATCAAAGATACATATCGCTTTAGATACAGGGATGTCAAGAATTGGTTTTCAAGCTGATGAAGTTCATAGAGCAAAGTCTGTGGAAGAAATTTTAAAGATATCAAAGCTTGACAATATCGACATAGAAGGTATATTTACTCACTTTGCTAATGCTGATATCAAAGATAAAACATTAACTCATAAGCAATATGACAATTATCAAAAAACTGTGGCCATGCTCGAAGAAGCTGGACTTAAGATAAGGATAAAACACGTTTCTAACTCAGCATCCATCATGGATCTAAAGGATTTAAACCTTGATTATGTAAGAGCAGGTATCATTCTTTATGGCTACTATCCGTCAGATGAAGTTATAAAAGAAAATTTACCTCTAAAGAAGTTAATGCAGTTAAAAGCTTGTATTTCAAATGTCAAAGAGATAGAAGCGGGCGAGGGCGTTAGCTATACTTTCTCTTTTATAGCTGATAAAAAGACTAAGGTTGCCACAATACCTATAGGTTACGCAGATGGCGTGAGAAGACTTTTGCAAAACAAACTAAAAGTTCTTTATAAGGACAAGCTATTGAATAACATCGGAAACATTTGTATGGATCAATTTATGATTGATGCTAGTGGAACAGATGCTCAAGTAGCTGATGTAGTAACCATCATTGGCGACGGCGCTAACAAAGCTATGACCTACGATGACCTTGCTAAGATTGAGGGCACTATTAACTATGAAGTTCTAACTGATATGAAGGATAGAATTTCTAGAAAGTATTTTTACGATGGAGAAGAGATAAGCTCTCACAACTACAAAGATATATAGCTTAAACCCGTAAAGTTATTGACTTATAAGCGATTTTAACTTATAATATAATTGTCTTACTTATCAGAAAGGATGTGAGAATATGATTAAAAGAGGTGATATTATATATGCAGATTTATCACCTGTCATAGGCTCTGAACAAGGCGGTGTGAGGCCAGTCATTGTCGTGCAGAACGATGTTGGCAACAAGTATTCACCGACCATCATTGTTGCGGCAATTACAAGTCAACTGAATAAATCTAAACTACCGACCCATATAGAGATAGATGGACCGGAATTTGGCTTGCCTAAGGATAGTGTAATTTTGCTTGAACAGATCAGAACTATTGATAAGAAAAGATTAAGAGAAAAGATAGGCAGCGTAACTGACAAGCTTATGGCGAAGGTTGACGAGGGACTAAAGATAAGTTTAGCATTGACTAAATAATTTTTACATATAGAAAATTTAGGAGGAAATAATGAGTATTAAAAGCATTTCCGTATTAGGATTAGGATATATTGGCTTACCAACAGCCACAATACTAAGTGATCATTTCAAGGTATTTGGATATGATCCAGTTAAGGAAAAAATCGAAAAAATTAAGAATGGAACTTTAGAGATAGATGAGCCAGGACTTAAAGAAGTTCTAGACAAAGCTCTTGAAGAAGGAAGGATAGAAGTATCAGATAGGATTCATGAAGCTGATATGTATATCATTTGCGTTGGAACACCATTCAATGATGACAAGAGCTGCGACTTAAAGTACATTAAGGATGCTTGTCACGACATTCTAAAAGTTATAAAAAAAGGCGATACTGTCGTATTGGAATCAACATCTCCACCACGCACAACTGAAGATGTTGTCAAGCCTATACTTGAAAAGTCTGGCTTAAAAGTTTCAGAAGACATATATTTAGCTCACAGTCCTGAAAGAGTTATTCCAGGAAATATTTTATATGAGCTAAAGAATAACCATAGAGTAGTAGGTGGAGTAGATGCAAAATCTGCCGAAATAGTTAGAGATGTGTATAAAACTTTTGTTGATGCAGAAGTATTTACAACAGACGCAACAACAGCTGAAGTATGTAAGCTATTAGAAAACACATTTAGAGATGTTAACATAGCTCTAGCAAATGAAATGCTTAAGATTTGTGACACACTTGGCGTTAATGTGTGGGAACTGATTGAATTAGCTAACAAACACCCAAGAGTAAATGTTCATACACCAGGGCCAGGCGTTGGCGGACACTGCATATCCGTAGACCCATGGTTCTTAGTAACAGCTGATAAAGAAAATTCTAAGTTAATTCATCAAGCTAGAGATATAAATGACTCTATGCCTAAGTTTACTGCTGACAAGATAAAGAAGATTGTAGAAAAAGGCTCTAAGATAGCTATACTTGGCTCTTCATTTAAGCCAAATATAGATGACTTTAGAGAAAGCCCAATAACTCATCTTATTGCTTTGTTGAAAGATGATTACAATGTAGCAGTTTACGATCCATTTAAGAATGATCAAATTCTTGAATTTAATGAACTTTATGATGACATACGCCCAGTAGTTACAGGCGCAGATTTATTGGTTTTAGGAGTAAATCATGGACAATTCTGTTTCCTCGACTACAAAGAAATAGGTAAAATTATGAATAAAAAGAATATTTTTGACACAAGAAATTATATTGATAGAGAAAAAGTAGAAGCTTTAGGCTTTAATTATTATTTATTAGGTAGTGGCGAACTTGAGTAGGATATTATTTATTGCAAATCAATTCCCGCCAATAGGTGGAAGTGGTGTGCAAAGAAGTTTAAAGTTTGTAAAATTCCTATCAAGGCTTGGCAATGAAGTTTTAGTTGTATCTAAAGACGCTAGTAAGGATTTAAAAGACGATAGCTTATTAAAGGACGTTCCAGAAAACGTTAAAGTTATTAGACTTAAGGCCCATGATATTAATAATAGCGGTCTATTTAAGAAGGTCTATGCTAAGTTCTTTGCTCTTCCTGATGCAGAAGTTTTTTGGTATAAATTTAATAAAAAAGAGATAGAAAAGATAGCTTTAGAATTCAATCCAGATGTGATATATACTACAAGCTATCCATATTCGGCTCATCTATTTGGCTTATATTTAAAAGAAAAGTTTCCGAAGATGAAGTGGATAGTCGACTATAGAGATGAGTGGACAAATAATCCCTTCCATCTAGATAGCTTTTCATCAAGAATGAAGATGAAGGCATCTAAAAAGACTGAGCTTGAAATAAATTCTAAGTGCGATTACTTTATTACAAATACTAGATTTATGCTCGATAACTTTATAGCAGATTTACCTGAACTTAAGGGCAAGTCGACATATATACCGAACGGTTACGACGAAGAAGACTTTTTAGGCATATATCCTAAAGAAGAAAGTGATAAATTTACTTTTATTCATACGGGTGCTCTATATGGTAGAAGGAATTTACATGAATTTTTATCAGCATTAAAAGAGCTAGTAGATGAAGGTAAAATCGATAAGAACGAGATTAGGATAAATATTGCAGGCAATGTTAAAGAATCTCAAATAGAAGAGTATAAAAAAACATATAATTTTGAAAAAGAAATTAATTATCTATCTTATTTAGCTCATGAAGAGTCAATAAGAAAGCTTCTTGAAGCAGATGTGCTATTGCTTCTTATTGGTAAGGGTAAGGGCTCTGAGAACTTTTATACTGGAAAAGTTTTTGAGTATCTAAGAGCATATAAAAACATTTTAGCTATAGTTCCTAAACATGGAGCAGCAGGCGAGCTTATAGAAGAGACAAAGACTGGCCTTGTTGCAGAACCTGGAGAGACTATAGAGATTAAAAACGCTATAATGAGGCTATACGAAAACTATAAGAGCGAGAATAATTATTATGGCGATAAAGAGCTAATAAAAAAATATTCAAGACAAGCACAAGCTGAAGAGCTAAACAATATTATAAACAAAATTTTGGAGGAATAAATGAAGAAGAAATTTAAGATAAATATTTTCGATATATTTATTATATTAATCTTCTTAGTACTAATATTTTTACTTGTCAATAGAAAAAATATTAAGTCAAACATAGGTAAAGAAGAAAAAAGAACAGTTATCATCACAGCAGAAGCTAAAGATGACATTACTAGAGACGCTATCAAGGATTTGAAGCCTGGAGATAAATTATTTGCACAAGAAACATTTCAAGACGGCGAAATAATAAGCGTCGATATACAAGCTAAAAAGAATGAACTAGTAAAGACTAACGGTGAAATCGTTGTAGTTGACGATGCGGAATTTGTCAACCCTATAGTTAAGATTAAGGCAAATGTCAACTATACTGGTCCTTACATGTCTTTAGGCGGACAAGAGATAAAAGCGGGCGTTGATATGTACGTAAAGACTAAGGATCACGCATATCTTGGCTATATAACTAATGTGGAGGAAGTAGATGAAAATAATAGATAATAAATTAAGATTATTTGGTAAAATAAGTTTACTAGATATACTGGCAGTATTGATTGTAATAGCCTTAGTTTTCTTTGCTTCACTAAAACTAATGAGAAAAGATGTAGCTGATATAACTTTAGGCAAAACGACTGAAAAGTATGAGGCGACATTATATTTATATGAAGATAAAGGCAATACAGATTGTATAAGAGTAGGCGACCAACTAGGCGAAATGAAAAATCACTTCGACATCTTCGTTAAAGAGATAAAAAGAGAAGACTTCTATGTAAATACAGTTGATGACAATGGTGAGGTAATAAAAGCTATTGATCCACTTAAGGAAAAGACTATAGTTACTATAGAAGGCAATTTTTCACATGTAAACAACTCGCTTAAGTTTGGCAAGCAAGAGCTAAGACTTGGCTCTACAATATTCTTAGAGTCTGATAACTATAGACTTACTGCGCTTATAGCTGATAGGAAGAAAGTTGATTAAGATGGAAAAACTTTTTAAAGAGAGTCTTTTTTATAGAATATATATCTATATACTCTCTCTACTTAGATCAAGCTTTCTATTTGATTACACAAAACCGCAATATAAACTAAGAACTTATAATGATAGTTTAAAATGTAGCCATTTATACAAATTATTAGCTAAACTAGATGATAAGATGTCTAGATTTTATAAAAAGCTAAACAAAGTATACAAAGAAAGCTTTATCCGTGGCATAGTTGATAAATTTAATACTGCATTTCATGAGTCAATCATTTACAAGGGCTTTATTAAGCTTACTGGTGTAAACTACTTTGGCTTTATTTTTGTCTTAGTAATTGTAGCATATATATTTACTGACTATATAATCAGAAGAATACCCGGACTAAGCTCGTTTGCAAACTATTGGGATGAATTTTACTATTTATTCATGATTTTTTATATAGCAATGAGAAGGATGAATTCAAATGGAAGTATTAGATATAATTTCACTCCATTTGGCTTTGTGTTAGCTGTATACTTCATTCTAGGTATAATACATGTACTTGTAGTGCAACCAAACACTAAGATAGCTATAGAAGGCTTTAGAGCTATGTTCCAACACATTCTATGGTACTACATCTTTGTACAATTTTTTACAAATGAAAATATTGTCAAGACAACATCAAAGTTTATAATGCATGGCGGCTTCTTACTTGGTTTACACGCCTTATATCAATTCATATTCAAAGTTAAAATGCCAGGCAACTGGATCGACTCAAGTGAATCTATAAAGGTAAGAGCCTTTTCGATAGTAGGGTCGCCTAATATACTTGGCGTACTATTTGTGCTAATAATACCACTTGCAATAGCTTTATTTTTAATTGAAAAGAATAAAAAGTCAAAAGCCATATATTTTATTGAAGTCATGGTTATGCTCTTAGGACTACTATTAACATACTCAAGAGGCGCGTGGATTGCCTTTGCACTAGCTATCTTCGTCTTTATACTATTTACAAATGTGCGCGTACTTACGCCTTTTGTAATACTTGGCTCTTTGTTTATAGTATCAGGCAACTCACTATCAACAAGATTATTATACATGTTAACGCCAGAATACATGTTTAAATCAGCTAGTGGAGGCAGGATATATAGATGGACAATTGGCCTAAAAGTTTGGTCAAAGCATAAGTTTTGGGGCGTTGGCCTAGGCAGATATGGCGGAGCAGTTGCTTTAAATAACGATTTATCGCCGTTTTACTTAGATAACTACTACTTAAAAACACTTGTCGAAACAGGCTACTATGGCATATGCGCAATAGGCTTTATGATACTCGGATTTTTAATATCTACATTAAAAGTAGTATTTACACAAAAGAACTTAGATAATAAGATACTAGCATGCGGACTATTCTGTGGCGCTTTAGGCGTTTTGATTCAAAACTCTGTTGAGAATATATTTGAGTTCCCAGCTATGATCATATATTTTGTTATGTATGCAGCACTTATCATGGGACTAAGAAATAAAGGAATTGATTATGAAAGTACTTCATCTAATTAGTGGCGGGGACACTGGCGGAGCAAAGACTCATATCATAAATTTGCTATGCGGTTTAAAGAACAAAGTAGATGTAAAATTGGTTTGCTTTATCGATGGACCTTTTGCAGAAGACTTAAAAAAGCACGGTATAGACGTTGAGGTCATTGAACAAAGAAGCAGATTTGATTTTTCTGTCGTTAACAAGCTCAAGGACCTTATCGAGAATGAAAATTATGAGATAGTTCACTCACATGGAGCAAGAGCTAACCTTATAAGCTACTTTTTAAAGAAGAAAGTCAAAGCTAAGTTCATAACTACAGTTCACAGCGATTATTTATTAGACTTTAAAGATAATTTTTATAAGAATATAGTTTTTACCAATCTTAACAAGTTTGCCTTAAAAAGATTTGATAATTACATAGCAGTTTCTGATAGTTTTAAGGATATGCTTGTAAGTAGAGGCTTTGATAAGGATAAAATATTTACTATATACAATGGTATATTTTTAGAAGATAGAGCTATTAAGGACAAAGAAAGCTATTTAAAAGAGAAAAATATTGCTTATAAAGATAAGTTTATAGTCGGCATCTTAGCTAGACTAGATAAGGTTAAAGACCACGAGACATTTTTAAGAGCGGCAAGAGAAGTGCTTGATAAAGACAAATCAGTCATATTTTTAATTGCGGGAGACGGTCAAGATAAGGAGCACTTATTGAGCCTACGTAAAGAGCTAGGCTTAGAAGATAATGTTTATTTCTTAGGTAATGAGACCCATCCATACGATTTTCTTAACGCGATAGATATAAATGTCTTATGCAGTTTGAGTGAGTCATTCCCATACGTTATTATGGAGGGAGGCTCATTAAAGAAGGCGACCGTTGCATCTAAAGTTGGCGGCATCCCTAAGATAATTCTAGATGGAGAGACCGGAAAATTATTCGAAAAGCAAGATTACAAGGCCTTAGCAGCGCATATACTTGATTTAAAAAACAATGCTGATGAGCGTAAAAAGCTTGGTGAAAATCTTTACAGTAGAATCATAGACAATTTTACTCACATCAAGATGGCTGAGAAGCACGTAGACATCTATAAGAAGATAGTCTCAAAGAAAATAATTATGTCGGGCTACTTCGGATTTTCAAACTCGGGCGACGACGCTATACTTAAATCAATTATAGAATCATTTAAGCCATTGGATCCTGATCTAAACATAAAAGTTCTATCAAAAGATCCGGACTTAACTGAGAGAGAATATGGCGTAGCTGCCGTTGATAGATTTAAATACTTTGATGTAAGAAAAAGTTTAAAGGCATCAGACATGCTTATAAGTGGTGGGGGAAGCTTACTTCAAGACAAAACAAGCTCGAGATCGATTTGGTATTACTTGTTAATAATGAAGCTTGCTAAGCGCTACAAGAAAAAAGTTTTTGTCTACTCCAATGGTGTTGGACCTATAAACAAGAGATTTAATAGAAATATCACACGAAGAGTACTTAATAAAGTTGACTACATTACGCTTAGAGACAAGGACTCGTATGATTTTATAAAGTCCATCGGAGTTAACAATCCAAATATAAAAGTCTTATCAGATCCAGTCTTCAATTTAAAAGAGGCTAGCGATGAAAGTGTTCGCAAGAAATTTGATATAAATGAGGATACAGTTTTGGTCTCAATTAGATCGTGGATAGATGACGAAAAGCTAATAGCTGAGCTAAGTAAGTTTTTAAATTATCTTATTGATGAGGGCAAAAACATAGTCTTCATGCCAATGCAAACGCCTAGAGATACGACTATCTCAGAAAAAATTGCAGCAAATTTAAAATCAAGTAAGATCATCAATGAAAAGTATCCAGTTGAGATACTCATGAGTCTTATGAAGAACGCTAACTTTATCGTGGCTATGAGGCTTCATGCCATGATATATGCGATACATCAAAACGTGCCATTCATTGGTCTTTCTTATGATCCAAAGACAGAGACGCTGCTTAAAGACTTTGATGAGAGTATAAATATCGACGTTGACGCAATTAACTATGATGATTTACTAAAAGCGTATAAGTACATTAAAGATAATAGAGAAGATTTTATAAATAAATTAAGCGTGATTAACGAAGAAAATAAGAAAAAGGCGATAGAGGCAAGTAAGCTTGCGCTAGAACTTTTAAAGGATGATGCGAATGGACATTAAAATATTAGGCGTTAGAATAAATAATCTTGACATGGATGAGACCATGACAAAGATAGATGTTTTTCTTGATAAGGATGAACTAAATTATATATATACACCAAATCCAGAGATAGTCATGAGAGCGGGAAGAGATGAGGAGTTTAAGAAAATTATTAACTCAGCCTCACTAAACTTATGTGACGGAATTGGATTAATGATTGCATCAAAATTAAAAAAGAGGCCACTTAAATCAAGAGTAACCGGATATGACACATCGATTAAGATCTTAGAGCTAATGAATGAGAGGCATCTTTCATTATTCTTATTAGGAGCTAAGCCTGGCATAGCTGAAAAAGCTATTGAAAGAATCAATCATGATTATCCAAACATCGTCATAGCAGGCTACAATAACGGATATTTCAATGGTAGCCACAACGGTCACGCTTCATGCGATGAAGAAGAAGCTTTAATACAAAAGATAAATGATTCAAAGGCAGACGCCATCTTTGTAGGTATGGGCGCTGGCTATCAAGAAAAATTTATCTATTATAATAAAGATAAATTAAAGACCAAACTAGCTATTGCTAATGGTGGTGTCATAGACGTGCTGGCAGGCAATGTCAAGATAGCACCAGCTTTTATAAGAAAGATAGGGATGGAGTGGCTGTACAGGTTAATAAAAGAGCCAAAACGATTTAAACGACAATTAGATATACCAAAATTTTTAATGAAGATAATATTTACAAAAAACGCAGTAGAGTATATAGATAAAGAAAAATAGGAGGTTAATATGGACGTTAAACAAAAGGTGATAAACACAATTAGAGTTCTATCAGCTGAAGCGATAGAGAAGGCAAATTCAGGTCACCCTGGCTTGCCACTTGGAGCAGCGCCAGCAGCATTTACATTATTTAATGAGCACTTAAAACACAATCCAAAGAATCCTGATTGGATAAACAGAGACAGATTTATCTTATCTGCAGGACATGGATCTATGCTTTTATACTCACTACTTAATTTATATGGCTATGGCTTAAAGATCGAAGACTTAGAAAATTTCAGACAATTTGACTCACTTACACCAGGTCACCCTGAGTATAAGCATACTAAAGGCGTTGAAGCAAGCACTGGACCACTTGGCCAAGGTATTGCCATGGGTATTGGTATGGCGATTGCTGAAAGGCATTTAGCAGCATTATTTAACAAAGATGATAATAAGCTTATTGACCACATGACCTATATACTTTGCGGTGACGGATGTCTTCAAGAGGGTATCTCAAACGAAGCATCATCTTTAGCAGGAACACTTAAGTTAAATAAATTAGTTGTTCTATATGACTCAAACAACATTACTATAGAAGGAGATACAGAAGTAGCTTTCACTGAAAATGTTAGAGCAAGATATGAAGCACTTGGCTGGAACACTTTATTAGTTGAAGATGGTAATGATATCGAGGCCATATCAAAGGCTATAGCTGAAGCAAAGAAGAGTACTGATAAGCCAACACTAATCGAAATCAAGACTAAAATAGGTTATGGCGCTACAGGCAAAGAAGGCACTGCAGGCGCTCACGGCGCACCGCTAGGAGCCGAATCACTTGCAGCACTTAGAAAGAATCTTACTTATGAAGAAGAAGACTTTAATGTGAGCCAAGACGTTCTTGATTATATGAAAGAAAAGTGCGAAGAGCTTGATAAATATGAAGAAGATTGGTACAAGCAATTAGAAACATATAAAGCTAAGTATAAAGCTGATTATAACAAGCTTATGAGTTTCTATAACGGAGAAGTAAGTGAAGAAGTATTAAAGGCTATGACTGATATAGAACTTAAAGACGATGCGTCAAGAGCTTCATCAGGCAAAGTTCTTAACAAAGTAAGCCATGTATTAGAAAATATAATTGGTGGTTCAGCAGACTTAGGTCCATCAAACAAATCAGTGATGAATGATGAAAAGTACTTCTCAAGCGAATGCCCAGAAGGAAGAAACATTCATTTTGGAGTTAGGGAACATGCAATGGCAGCTATTTGCAATGGTATCTTATTACATGGCGGCCTAAGATCATATGCGGCAACATTCTTAGTCTTCTCAGACTATATGAAGCCATCAATAAGACTAGCTTCACTAATGAATTTACCTGCAATATATATATTAACTCACGACAGCATCGGCGTTGGCGAAGACGGACCAACACATCAACCTATAGAGCACTTAGCTATGCTTAGAAGTATACCAAACATAAACGTAATTAGACCTGCTGACTCAAGAGAAGTAATTTACGCATGGCAAAGCGCACTCATGAGCAAAGAAACACCAACATGCTTGATACTATCAAGACAAGGACTAAAACTACTTGACAATTCATCCGAAGAAGCTTTAAAGGGCGGATATATTGTTCATAAAGAAGCAAAGGATGCAATTGACGCAATAATCATAGCGACAGGATCAGAAGTAGCTTTGTCAATAGAAGCAGCTAAGGATTTAGAAGCAAAAGGCAAATCGATAAGAGTTGTTAGTATGCCATCACAAGAGATATTCTTAAATCAAGACAAAGAATACATCGAAAAGATACTTCCATCAAATGTTAAGAGAAGAGTATCAGTAGAAGCGCTTTCAACAATGCCGTGGGGCAAGTTTGTCGGTCTAGAAGGAACTGCGATTGGTATTGATAGATTCGGCTCATCTGCACCAGGAAAAGTATTATTCGAAAAATACGGAATCACTAAAGAACACGTTGAAGAAGAAGTAAGTAAACTTATAGAAAAATAGTTAAAATTATAAAACCCTCTTTACTCATTACGAGTAGAGAGGGTATTTTTATGCGTAAAAACAATTAATAATTTATAGAAAGTACTTGACTTTTCTTATGAAATATGATATATTCGAGGTGAAAATATTAAGATAAATGAAAATGAAATAGGAGGTATAATATGGATTTATCAAATGGTGAATTACAAGTTATGGAGCTTCTATGGCAAGGAGATGTTTTAGATGAGAACGGAGAAATACAAGCTTTAGAATTGTCCATAATTTTAAAAGAAAAATATGGAATTAGTAAAACTTCTGCTTATACATTCATCGGCAGATTAATAGAAAAGGGAGTCTTGGATAGGCGTTATCCAAAATATACGATAAGTGTTATTATGTCGCGCGAAGAAGCTTTACTTAGCAAGCAAAAAGAAGCGTTTCAAAAATTATTTAAAGGATCTCTTGTAAATATGTGTAAAACATTTTTAAGCACAGAAATAGTTTCAGAAGAAGAACTTGAAGAAATGAAAAACTTATTAGAAAATTTTGAGGTAGAGGATAGTAAAGGTGATAGTAGACATATATAATGAATATGCTTTGCTTAAAAGTTTTAAAAGCTTACTGCTTATAATATTAATATTAATTGTAAGAAAATTTTTAAACAGAAAAGCTTTTAAATCAGCAAGTATTATTTTATGGGCGCTCTTATTTGCATACTTGATATGCCCATATCAAATTTTAATCAGAATTGAAGAATTTAACTCCAATAAGGTATTTAATTTTATATTATACATCTTAAGTTATATTGACTCAGTTATAAGATTAATGTCACAGAAAGCAAGTTATGTATTATATCCAATTAATCGTTATATAGTAACAGTGATTATTTTGTGCTATGTTCTATATAAATATATAAAATTTGATAAAATTTTTAAAGACTCAAAAATAATACATGAAAATAAGTGCATAGATTATATAAAGTCTTTTAAATTAAGAAGGACAGTCAGTATTTATATAAATAATAATTTAAAAACACCAGTGACATATGGCTTATTGAAACATAAAATAATTCTCCAGTCATATATACTAGATGATGAAGACTTATTAAAGTATGTTATGACGCATGAGCTAACGCATATAAAAAAATTTCATATCTTATTTAATCATATAGTAAATCTTGTAGCTTGTGTATTCTGGTGTAATCCACTACTTATTGTAAGTTTGAAATATCTAGAGCAAGATATCGAAATCTTTACAGACAAAGAGGTCATTTCAAGATTGGGAGATACTATAGAAACGAGAAAAGATTACTGTAAGTCAATGTTTCAACTTATGAGCAATTCAGTAAAAAGAGATGAAGTAAGTTTAAAATTAAATCCAAATTTAGAAAGGATGATTATAATGAAAAATTACAAAAAAACAATACTAGGCACATTTATTTTTGCTTTAACATTTCTTTTTAGCATACCAGTTTTTGCTAGTGTAGTTAAATTAGAGAAAGATAGAATAGAAGTTATTGGAACAGAAGTAGAGTTTCAAAGTGTTGACAATTCTGATGGAAGAATTCATATTATAAGTGAAGAAGAATATAGTAAACTAAAATTAAATGACATATATACAGCAAAATTAAAATCTGTAAATGTGAATAATAATTTAAGACTTGGAAAATTAGAATATACTAATTATTTGTTTGATAATTCTAATTTAGGAGGATTAAATTATAATGGTTTTACACTTAATTTATCTGACTTAAGCTGTAATGGTGGCATTAAATATAATATTATTATTATGGAAAATAATAAATTAGTTTATGATAATGAGTTTAATGATAACGTGATAATTAAAATGAAGACAATGGAAGGATGTAAATATGAAGTATTAATAAGTAATAAATCAACAAACATATTAACTGGTGATATAAACATAAACGTTTATAAATAATAGTTTTATTTATTATTAATATTAAAACAATTATATTTATAATGCTAGCTGTAATTATAATTGTTTAATAAAACAATAGTGATATGAGGGTGCATTACTGATAATTATTTAATTTATATAAAATTTATGTAAGCTTGTTTAAAAAGGAGGATTATTATGAACAAGAAAAAAATATTATTATTAACAACATTGTTAATTTTTACACTTTCATTATTTGCTTGCAATAAAGATGTATCAAATAATGAAAAGGGTGATTCTAAGGAAAGCGTAGTTAAAACGTACAAATTTTTAAAAGTAAATGAAACAGAGATAGAAGCACAAGAAGTTATACTTTTAAATTACTTCTTAGAAGAAGATAAGAAGGAACTAGAAAGGTTAGAAATACCTGAAGATGAATATCCTGGAGGTTTTTATTATAAAGAATTAGATAATAAGGATATGCTAAAAGTTGATGAAAATACAAAAATAACGATTATTGATAACGCAGAGAAATATTCAAAGGATATTGGTGAAGACAGGAAATATACTTTTGAAAGTTTTAAAGATTTTGCTTCCTTATTTAAAACAAACGAGGATTTAGCAAATAGAATTTATATTGTTGAAACAAAAGATGGTAAAGTAATAAAAGCAGAGGAAAAACTTTTTAACTAGTCATATTGCTAAATATGATCGGAAACATATAAAAGGCGATTAGAATTATTTCTAGTCGCCTTTTATATTTATTCTTTATTATTCTTCTGAAAAATTATCGAAGTAACCTTTGATGTAAACTATAGGAGTTCCTTTATCACCGCTACCACTTGTTAGGTCACAAAGGGAGCCTATAAGGTCTGTTAATTGTCTCGGTGTTGTTCCTTGTGACTCCATCGAGCCAACTAGATTACTGTCTTTATTATGAATCTTTTCTTTAATGGCTTCTTCTAGTTCTTCGCCTTTTAATTCCGCAAAGCTATTGTCAGCGATGTACTTAAGTTTTATTTCGTTTGGTGTACCTTTTAAGCCATCTGTAAAAGCAGGGGAGACAACTGGGTCAGCTAGTTCCCATATCTTACCAACCGGATCTTTGAAAGCGCCATCACCATAAACAAGGACTTCAATCTTTTTGCCAGTTTTTTCTAGAATTTTATCTTGAATAGCGTAAACTATTTTTTCGCAATCTCTTGGGAATAGCTTTATCTTGTTTTCAGTAGACTTGTTTGAGCCAAGTAGACCATATTTTTCGTTAAAGCCTGAACCGTCAATGGATGTATCGAGTATTTCAGATAGACAGAATATCTTTTCTGCGCCTGCTTTTTTAAGCTTTTCTTTAGTTCTAATGCGAGTGTGTATACTGCATACTAAGATGTTTTTAGTGTATTTCAGTACATTTCTTTCGTTATTGCCAAATAGCATAACTGCTTCAGCGCCTGCTTCTTCGATTAATTCCTTGTAGTATTCAATGTAGTCAACATTAGTAAATATGTGCTTTGTATTTGGGAAGCATTTTTTGAATTCTTTTTCTTCTATTATCTCACCATATGGATTGATGTCAAAGTTATCTAGCTCATCTGGGTCGCATAGGTGGTTACCAACTTCGTCATGAGGGTAACTAAATAAGACATATACTTTTTTGAACGCTTTAGCAATACCTTTTAAGCAAATTGCAAATCTGTTTCTACTCATGATAGGGTGGATTAGAGCAACCTCATCGCAGTTAAATTTGTTTTTTACGTCATGAGTTATGTCATCAACTGTTGCGAAGTTATTCATAGACTTAGCAACTATCGATTCAGTCAAGCCAACGACGTCTCTGTCATTAATTTTAAAATTACCGGCTTCGCTTGCTTTTAATATAGTGTCAACAGCGATGTCAACTATATCATCTCCAGCTTTTATTATAGGGCATCTCAAACCCATTACATTTGTACCAATATATCTTTTCATCTTGCTCTCCTTTGGAAATTTCTAATTTTTCTATCTGTTATAAGGACAGGAACTTTCATATCGTACCTGCTAATAATAACTCTATATACATATAGCTCCTCAAAATTGATAGCGACAATCTTAGTTCTCTTATCAAGTGAGGCTAAGAATCTGTCGTAGTAACCGCCGCCGTAGCCCAACCTGAAGCCTCTGTGGTCAAAGGCAACACCGGGAACTATGACTAGGTCAAGTTTATTTCTATCAAAATTTTCTTTCTTCTCTGGTTCTAGTATACCATAAGTAGATGGTTTTAGTTCATCAAAATTTGTAATTTCTTGCAAAAAAAGACTTCTGTCTTCTTTGATTGATATAGGTAAGATGATTCTCTTGCCATTAGCAAGTGAAGTCTTGATAAAATCGTGAGTATTAACCTCGGTACCAAAGCTAGCAAAGGCCATGATATTAGTAGCGTTCTTATACTCGTGAGTAGCCATCAGCTTATCGATTATTATCTTTGATTTATTAAGTCTATCTTCTTCGGAGATATTTTTTCTTGTCTCTAAGAGCTGAGATCTTAGTGTTTTCTTGTTCAAAGAAATTCCCCCTTTATTTTTTAAGCATTTTGTATTATAATATATATGTATATTCTACCACAAAACGATTATAAATGACAAGAGGTGTTATATTTTTGATTAGATTAGAAAACGTAAGTAAAAAATATGGCGAAGTTCTTGCTCTTAATGATATAAACATACACATCAAACCGGGTGAGTTTGTATTTTTGATAGGACCATCTGGGGCAGGCAAGTCAACTTTGACAAAATTAATATTGAAAGAAATTAGGCCCACTAGCGGCAAAATATATTTGAACAATGAAGACATAACTGATGTTAGTAATAGAAAGATTCCATATATTAGAAGGTATATAGGAGTTGTTTTTCAAGACTTTAGACTTTTACCTAATAAGACTGTTTATGAAAACGTTGCTTTTGCTATGGAGATTATTGGTAAGAAGCCTAGAGAGATTAGAAGAAGTGTGCCAATTATACTAAGCATGGTTGGTCTAAGTGACAAGGCAAAGTCTTATCCTCACCAACTTTCAGGAGGCGAGTGCCAAAGGACTGCCATTGCCAGAGCTTTAGTAAATAAGCCAGATGTTATCATTGCGGACGAGCCAACAGGTAACCTCGATTCAGATACTGCATGGGAAATAATGAACCTACTGCAAGATATCAACAATAGAGGCACAACCATAGTCATGGCAACGCATGCGAAGAACATCGTTGACGAGATGAAAAAGAGAGTAATCACTTTAAACCACGGTAATGTTATAAGTGATGTTTATGAAGGTGGGTACTACTGTGAAATTTAGAGAGATAATAAATATAATTAAAGACGGATTTAAAGGGATAGCAAGGCACTTCAACATGGCCTTAGCAGCAATAGTATCGATACTTTCGGTTTTATTAATACTTTCAACTGTATTGATTATAGTTTTAAGCGTTAATAAAGTTGTTGGAGACACTAAAGAAAAGATAAATGAAGTAAAGGTCTTCTTATTAGATGGTGTTGATGATGAAGGTATTAAGGACATGGAAGAGAAGCTCAAGGACATAGATGAAGTTAAAGAAGTTAAATTTATCTCCAAAGATGAAGGCCTAGAAAGCATGTTTGAACAATGGGAAAATAAGAGCTACTTACTTGAAGAATACAAGGAAGATAATCCACTACCAAATGCATTCAAGATTCATGTTAATGATATAGAAAAGATAAATGATGTTGCTGGAGAGATCAAGATGATGCCAGGCGTTGAAGATGTAAGGTATTTATCTGATGAAGTAATACATTTACTTAAGATATCTAAGTATATGCAGATAGGCGGTTTTGGCTTAATCATAGCCTTAATATTCATCTCAATATTCTTGATATCCAATACTATAAGGTTATCCATAAGCTCAAGAAAGAAAGAGATTGAGATTATGAAGTATGTTGGAGCAACTAACGGCTACATCACTGGCCCATATGTATTTGAGGGTATAATGATAGGTCTAATTGCAGCACTTATCGCAATGCTATGTGTAAAATTTGGCTACTCATATGTATATGATTATCTAGCTGGATCAAAAAATGGAATGCTTAGTGATGCCTTAGTTAGCCCAGAGAATATTATTACAGACTTTAGTATTATATTTGTCACTTTAGGAGTTGGAATTGGTATGCTTGGTAGCATCAGTTCACTTAAGAAGTTATTAAAGGTATAGGTGATTATTTGTTTAAGAAGAAGAGATTCATAATTGTTTTATTAATATTAGCTTTAAGTTTTCAAACTGTCTTTGCAGCTGGTAAGCTAAAAAACAAGAAGAAAAATGTTGACAAGAAGATAAAGGACACTAAAACTGAGATAAACACGAAACAAAAAGAATCTACAAACGTTTATAACAATATAGTTAAGTATGGAAATAGTATTTCATCTTTAAACTCGAGTATAGATAGTCTTAATAACGCTATTAAAGATACTGACAATAAGATAGCTCAAAAGACTATTGAGCTTGATGATGCTCAAAAAAGACTAAAAGAAAATGATGCTTTGTTTAGAAAGAGACTAAGGAGCATGTATATGAATAGTGATGATAACTATGTTACAGTACTTCTTTCATCTAAATCTTTGGACGATTATCTTTCTAAGAAAAACATGGTTCAAAAGATGGCCAAGAGAGACCAGAACCTCATCGCAAGCATTGAAGGCGAAGTTGATAACATTGTTAAGATAAAATCTTCACTAGAAAGCTTAAAGAACACTCAAGTTGAGAATAAAAACAAACTAGCTAGTCAAAAAGATGAAGTAACTAAGTTAAAATCAGAACAAGAAAAACAATTTTCAATATTAAAAAATGATATAGAGAAGGCAAAGAAGAGTCTGGCAAAACTCGAGCAAGACTCTAAGAACTTAGGAGCACAAATACTTAAGCTTCAATCTAATTCTCAAAAGTTTGTAGGCGGTAAACTTGGATGGCCACTACCTGGTCATACTAGAATTAGTTCAGGCTATGGATATAGAAATCATCCTATATTTAAGATAAAAAGATTACACACTGGTATTGACATACCTGCTCCAGCAGGAACAAATATCGTCGCAGCAGCTGATGGCACAGTAATTTTCTCTGGCAAATATGCTGGCTATGGCAACCTAATACTGGTTGACCATGGAGGAAAGATAGTTACTGGCTACGGACACTGCTCGAGATTACTAAAGAGCAAGGGAGCGAAAGTTAAAAAAGGTCAAGCAATAGCCAAAGTTGGATCAACTGGCTTCTCAACTGGTCCTCACTTACATTTTGAAGTAAGAAAGAACGGTAATTTCACAAACCCAATAAATTGGCTTAGATAACGGAGGATAAAATGAAATCAAAGAAAGTATTAATAACAATATTGGTCCTAGCTTTATTCTTTACAAGTAATCTTATTTCGTACAATATTGGCAATTCAAAGAGTAAAGGTGTTGATTCGAAGATCATTGCCAAAAAAGAAGATAACGAAAAGACGGATAAAAAACTTGATGACGAATATGTTTTAGAGAGAATAAATGAAGTTAAGAGTATGATTGACAAAAATTACTATAAGAAGGCTGATGATTACGACGTTCTTATTGGCATGCTTAAAGGCGCTGTAAGTAGTTTAAATGATCCATACTCATACTATATGACTGAAGATGAATACAAAAAGTTTAATGAAGAGACCGATGGAGAGTTCGCTGGTCTTGGTATATACGTAAGTGGGTCAATTGATGACAACTTGATTACTATAGTTTCACCAATGAAGGGCACACCAGCTGATAGAGCGGGCTTAAAGACTGATGATAAGATCATAAAGATTAACGGAGAAGACTTTACTGCTGATAAGATGGATGACGCTGTAAAGATTATGAGAGGTAAACCTGGTGAAAAGGTTAAAATCACTATATTAAGAAGAGATAAAAACGGTAAGGCACAATTCTTAGACTTTGATATAGTTAGAGAAATAATCAAAGTGCAAACTGTTTCATCAAAGCTTTTAAAAGATAATATTGGCTATATAAACATATCAGGTTTTGATACACCAACATATAATGACTTCTACAAGCAATACAAAGATCTTAAGAAGCAAGGCATGACTAAGCTAATACTAGATTTAAGAAATAATCCTGGTGGACTTTTAACAACATCAACACAAGTAGTTAACACTTTTCTTGATGGCGGACTAATCATGTATACGCTTGATAAGCAAAACAATAAAGAAACAATAAACGCTACTAAAGGCGCAGACGATATCAAGATAGTTGTTCTTGTTAATAAGGGCTCTGCATCAGCTTCAGAGATTGTTGCTGGCGCGCTTAAAGATAGAAAGAGAGCAACTATAGTTGGTACACAAACATTTGGTAAGGGCATAGTACAAACTGTATACAATATGCCAGATGGTGAAGGCCTAAAACTTACAACAAGCGCTTATTACACACCTAGCGGAGTTAATATACACGGCAAGGGCATAGCGCCAGATGTAAAAGTAGAATTAAATGAAGAAGTAAAAACTATATCTATAGATAATCTTGACAAAGATAATCAAATACAAAAAGCTATAGAAATATTAAACAAATAGGAGAATTAAAATGGCAAAAGATTTTGAATACGAAATACTAGAACAATTAGGAGAATTTTCTAACAATGGAAGAGGCATGGTTAAAGAAGTAAACGTTATTTCATGGAACGGTGCCGATGGCAAAGTTGACATTAGAAACTGGAGAGAAGACCACAGCAGGATGGGTAAGGGCATATCCCTAACACATGCTGAAGCAAGAAAGTTAAGAGATTTATTAAACGATATAGACTTAGGTTCAGATGATGAATCTAATGAAGACGAAGAAATATAATTTATTTAGATGAGAAAAAATATATCTTTATTACTTATATTTATCTCAATACTTGCACTAAGCGCTTGTACTAACGGACCACTATTCATTAAGGATAGTGATAAGCGCTATGGTTTTGACGACCTTGACGCTCCCATAAATGAAGGAGAAGAGATTGAATTAAGTGAAAATAAAGAAATTCCTTTTGTGCTTAGAAAGATTAATTATTTAAAGGATCTTGAAGTGCAAAATGATAGAGTAGAAATTGACAAAAACGATAGTTCATTATTAAGCATGGTTATTAAGCCATGCTTAACTGATGATATAGAGCTTTCGTCTCTAGTATACAAGAACGGAAAGTTTCATATATTACTTAATTCTAAGAATGACTCGAACAATGTTTGCACGCCATATATAAGTATTAAGCTACTTAATAAACTTCCTGACGATATAGAAGCGGATGATTTTGTTATTGACAAAAGTGGTATTAAGAATATCGATATAAAGTATACTAAGGACAATGCAATCAACTATGTCAAACAAAAATATAAGCTTATTGCGAACTTACCTGATTCAGCTGAATTAATTTATACAGATAGGCCCATTTGGCAGATTAAATATAAATTTGTTTATGAAAAGGATGATCATGAGCATCCTATAAAAAATTTAAAAATAAATTTTGATGCGAATGAGGGTAAAGTTCTTTCACTTGATGAAGAAATAATTTCAAAGTTTATTGACAATGGCAATGTCTTTAAGCTTAATACAGATAAAGCTATATACTATAATAAGAAAGACGATGAATTTAACAATATTTATTTCTATGATATAGCTAACAGAAGCTCTAAGAAGATATTGTCTTTTAGTGGCGATATTAAGTCTATATACAAGAGGAATGAAAATGATGACATAATTATCAACTTTAAAGACAAGTCATCGGCTTTAAGCAGTGCTATATACAATGAAGAAAAAGATGAAATAAAGTTTATAGATTATAGAGATGATTTAAACATAATTGACGCAAACTTTAAGAGTGATGATTCACTACTTGTAATAAGTAGAGGCGAGGCTAATATGACTACTCTATACGAAGTGGATATAAATGACGATAGCTATATAGACTTATTCAGCGCTGAGGATAATATAATCAGAGCTTCTTATATCAACGGCTTCTATGTATACTTATCAAAGTATGATATTAATCAAATGCTATATATCACGAGAGATTTTGAAGATTATGACTTCATTGATGAAGTAGAAAACTATTATTATGCTGATGATAACTCCTTTGTATATAGAATTGACAATAAAATTGAAGGCACAAGTCTTTACACTTACAACTTAAGTGAAAGATTTTATAAGATGATAATTAAGGGTGATTACTCTTACATCAAAAAGATTGATGAAGCATATGTTTTAGCAAAAAAAGATATAAATCTTGAGTCATATGATTTATTATTATGCAAATTGGATAATAATCTTAAAGAGGAAGCTCTTTTTGAAAATGTAGATAACTTAAGTTTATATTTGACTAATGATTTAAAGACGCTATATAAAAGTACAAAGGTTATTGATAAGAATTATACGAAGAACATTATTTATGAGATAGATATTAGTAAAGGTGATGCATAGTGAAATTCAAATTAAAGTCTGATTATATTCCTACAGGAGATCAACCAAAGGCAATAGAATCACTATCTGAAGGAATTGATAAAGGCTATAGGGATCAAGTTTTGCTAGGCGTAACGGGCTCTGGTAAAACTTTTACTATGGCAAATATAATTCAGCAGACGCAAAGACCAGCTTTAGTCATCGCGCACAACAAGACTCTTGCGTATCAGTTATATAGCGAGTTTAAAGAGTTCTTTCCAGAAAACTCTGTTGAGTTCTTTATAAGCTACTATGATTATTACCAACCAGAGGCTTATGTGGCCGCAACTGATACTTACATCGCTAAGGACAGTCAGATCAATAATGACATAGATGAGCTAAGGCACTCTGCAACAGCAGCTTTATTTGAAAGGAAAGATGTAATCATTGTTGCCTCTGTTTCTTGTATATATGGACTAGGTGACCCTATTGATTATGAAAATCTGATGGTATCACTTAGACCTGAGATGCAAATCTCTAGAGATGATGTAATTAAAAAATTAATTAGCATACAATATGTTAGAAATGATATAAACTTCATCAGAGGAACATTTAGAGTTAGAGGCGATATACTAGATATATTCCCAGCATCTGAAAAGACAAATGCATTTAGAATTGAGTTCTTTGGCGATGAGATTGATAAGATACTCGAAATTGATTCATTGACTGGCGAAGTCATTGGTACTAGAGTGCATGTATCCATATTCCCAGCGTCTCACTATGCGACAACTGATGACAAAGTTAAAAAAGCTATTGAAAGTATTAAGCTTGAGCTCGATGATAGGCTTAAGTGGCTTCATGAGCATGGCAAACTAGTTGAAGAACAAAGACTTAAAGAGAGAACTAATTATGATTTGGAGATGCTTAATGAGATAGGTTTTTGCTCAGGCATAGAAAACTATTCTAGACACTTATCACAAAGACAACCAGGATCTAGACCATATACCTTAATAGACTACTTTCCAAAGGACTTTATAACCTTTATAGATGAGTCACATGTAAGTGTACCTCAAATCAGAGCAATGTATGAAGGCGATAGGTCTAGAAAGACATCACTTGTGGACTATGGCTTTAGACTACCAAGCGCTCTTGACAATAGACCACTTAAATTCACTGAGTTTGAAGCTATGATGAATCAAGTTATATATGTAAGTGCGACACCTGCTCAATATGAGCTAGAACGCTCTAAAAATACTGTAGAGCAAGTTATTAGGCCAACTGGTCTACTAGACCCAGTGATTGAAGTAAGACCTACTAAGGGTCAAATAGATGACTTGATTAAGGAAATTAGAATCAGAGCTAAAAAAGACGAAAGAGTCTTAATCACAACACTTACTAAGAAGATGGCTGAGGACCTAACTAAGTATCTTGATCAATTAGGCATCAATGTTACTTATATGCACTCAGATGTAACTGCAATAGACAGAATGCAGATTATAAAGGATTTAAGAGAGAAAAAGTTTGACTGCTTGGTCGGAATAAATCTTCTAAGAGAAGGTCTTGATCTACCAGAAGTATCTTTAGTAGCAATACTAGACGCAGATAAAGAAGGTTTTTTACGTAGTGAAACATCTTTAGTTCAAACTGCAGGCAGAACTGCAAGAAATTCAAACGGACTAGTTATTATGTACGCAGATACCATAACTAAGTCTATGGAGAGCGCAATTAATGAAACAGCTAGAAGAAGAAAGATACAGATGAAGTATAATGAGGATAATAATATAACGCCTATGACTATCAAAAAATCCGTTAGAGATGTTATTGAAGTAACTAAGGCTATGGATGAGGGTGAAAAGTACACTTATAGCGCAAAGGGCGTTCAAGATAAGATTAAGAAACTTACGACAAAGATGAATAAGGCGGCAAAGGATTTAAACTTCGAAGAAGCTGCTAAATATAGAGATATGATAGAAGAATTGAAGAAGGAGGAATTATTCATTGGAGAATAAAATAGTTATTAGAGGTGCCAATGAAAATAATTTAAAAAATTTAGATATAGATATACCTAGAAATAAATTTGTGGTTATAACAGGACTATCAGGTTCGGGGAAGTCTTCACTTGCTTTTGATACAATATATGCTGAAGGTCAAAGAAGATATGTTGAGAGTCTTTCAAGCTATGCTAGAATGTTCTTAGGCAACACTACTAAGCCAAATGTTGAGTTTATTAGCGGCCTAAGTCCATCTATATCCATAGATCAAAAGACTACAAGCAATAACCCGAGATCAACAGTAGGAACAGTTACAGAAGTTTATGATTATCTAAGACTTTTATATGCAAGAATTGGCCAAATCTATTGCCCAAGCTGTGGTAAGAAGATTACATCACAAACCATTGATCAGATAGCTGATATAATCATGAGCCACGATGAAGGACAAAAGATTTATGTCTTAGCACCTATCGTCAGAGGACAAAAGGGTCAACATAAAAAAGTTCTTGAGCAAATCCAAAAAGATGGCTTTGTCAGATATATTTTAGATGGCGAAATGCATGATATTACAGATAAAGTAGATATAGACAAAAACAAGAAACACGATATAGATATCGTTATCGATAGGCTTGTGATTAAAGATGGCATATTATCAAGACTTACTGGCTCACTTGAGACCGCAGTTCATTATTCGAATGGACTTGTTAAGATAAATTATTTAGACTTATATGAAAAATCTTATTCTACGAAGTATGCTTGTATTGATTGCGGTATATCATTTGATGAGCTATCAACGAGATTGTTTTCATTCAATAGTCCTTTTGGCATGTGTGAGAGATGTAACGGACTAGGCTACTTTAGAAGCATTGACAAGGATTTAGTTATACCCGACTATTCACTTTCACTTGAAGAAGGAGTCATAGAGCCATTTAAAAATTCAAAGAAGGGCACTTATTATTATAAGATATTTAAATTTATATTAGATAAATATGACTTTAAAGAAGACCAGCCTTTCTCAGAGGCACCTAAGAAAATGATAGATGATTTACTTAATGGTACTGACTATAATGTAAAATTTAAATACAACTCATTATTCACAAAAAGATCAAAAGAATTTAATAAAAAGTGGCCAGGTATACTATCGGTAATGATGGATAGGCTTACAAGCTCTATGTCCCAAGCGGTTAGAGATAACACTGAAGAATACGTTGAAGAGATTGAATGCCCTGAATGTCACGGTGCAAGACTAAAAAAGGAAGCGCTTGCTGTTAGAGTAGGCGATTTAAATATATATGAATTTACTCAGTTAAGTATAAAAGACGAACTTGATTATATAAATAATTTAAAGCTTAATGAAACAGAAGAAAAGATTGCTGAACAAATCTTGATTGAGATAAAGAAGAGATTGTCATTCTTAATAACTGTAGGACTTGATTACTTAAATCTATCTAGAATGGCAAAGACACTTTCAGGTGGCGAGGCGCAAAGAATAAGACTTGCTACACAGATAGGTTCAGCTCTAGTGGGCGTTATATACGTTTTAGATGAGCCGTCCATAGGTTTACACCAAAGAGACAATTTAAAGCTGATACAAGCGCTTAGAGAGCTAACTGACGCAGGCAATACTTTACTTGTAGTAGAACATGACGAAGAGATTATGCACCATTGCGATGAGATTATAGATATCGGACCTGGAGCGGGTATACATGGTGGACATCTTGTTGTTCAAGGCAATATTAATAAGGTTATGAAATGTAAAAAATCCATAACAGGAGACTATTTATCTGGAAGAAAGAAAATACCGCTAAAGGATGAGTATAGAAAAACTGATAAAGATAATGTCTTGAAAGTCATAGGAGCTAGCGAAAACAATCTTAAAAACATAGACGTAGAAGTGCCTCTAAGTGAATTTGTTACGGTAACAGGCGTTTCTGGCTCGGGCAAGTCAACACTTGTAAATGAAATTATTTATAAATCATTAGCACAAAAAATAAATAAATCAAAATATAAACCTGGTAAGAGAAAAGCTGTTGAAGGCATTGAAAATATTGACAAGGTAGTAGTAATTGATCAAAGCCCAATAGGTAGAACGCCTAGATCAAATCCGGCGACATATACAGGTACCTTTGATTTAATTAGAGATGTATTTGCCATGACACAAGAGGCTAAGATGAGAGGCTATCAAAAAGGAAGATTTTCTTTCAATGTTAAGGGCGGTCGCTGCGAGGCATGTAAGGGCGATGGTATATTAAAGGTCGAAATGCATTTCTTGCCAGATGTATATGTACCATGTGAGGTATGTAAGGGTAAGAGATACAATAGAGAGACACTTGAAGTTAAATTTAAGGACAAAACTATAGCCGATGTACTTGACATGACAGTTGAAGAAGGACTAAAGTTTTTTGAAAATCAACCGCGTATAGCAAGAAAACTACAAACGCTTTATGATGTAGGTCTTGGATATATAAAGATCGGTCAAAGCTCAACAGAGCTATCAGGTGGTGAGGCACAAAGAGTTAAGCTTGCCACAGAACTTTCTAAAAAGTCAACTGGCAGAACAATATATATACTTGATGAGCCAACTACTGGACTTCACTCACATGACGTTGCTAAACTTATAAAGGTACTAAACACACTTGTTGATCAAAACAATTCAGTCTTAGTTATAGAACATAATCTTGATGTTATTAAGCAATCAGACTACATTATAGACCTTGGTCCAGAAGGCGGAGACATGGGCGGAACCATAGTTGCGACAGGAACGCCTATTGAAGTAGCTAAGAATAAAAAATCATATACAGGAAAGTTTTTGAGAGAAATATTTGAAAAGGAAGGAAAGCTTTAATTGATTAAAAGCATGACATTTCGGGTATATTTTATATACGGAGGTAAGTATGAAAAAGAGCTTTCTTAAAAAATTTATAATAATATTTATAGTTCAAATACTTTTCCTACAAGGCTTTACTGCAAAAGCAATCTCAAAGCCTGATTATGGATTTGTACTTGATAAAGCAAATATTATCTCACAGGACACTGTAGATTATATTAATGAAACAAATAAAAAGATGAAAGAATACGGAAGCCAAGTCGCTGTACTTACTGTCAACGACCTAGGAGGAACGGATATAGAATCATTTTCTAATAAAGTTTTTAGAGACTGGGGCGTAGGCGATAAGAAAAAGAACAACGGAGTGCTTTTATTAGTAAGCCTTAATGATAGACAAGTAAGAATAGAAGTTGGTTATGGGCTTGAAGGCGTGATAAATGATGCTAAAGCGGGAAGAATCATTAGAAATGTAATAAAACCAAATTTTCAAGCAGAAGATTATGATAAAGGCATTAGAGATGCATTCGATAGTATAATTTATTATATTGGCGAAGAGTATAATGTAAAGATTCAGGATATAGATGTAGATAAGCTAGGACTTGAAGATGATTTTTCGATAAGCCCAGCGATGATAATACTAATTATATTTTTATTTATTATGATTACATCTAGACTTAATAGATCAAGATATATCAACGGCAGAAGAGGAAGAATGTATAGACGAAGACGTAGAAATATATTTTTCGATGACGATGATCCATTCGGTGGCTTTTTCGGAGGCTCTGGTGGTTCAGGCGGATTTGGCGGCTTCGGCGGATCAGGCGGCGGATCATTTGGTGGCGGTTCATCTGGCGGCGGCGGAGCATCAGGATCTTGGTAAATAAATTTTAAATAAAGGAGAATAGGAAATGGAAGAAAAAAGACAAAGAAGAGGTAGATTTTCACCACTTTTAATTATACTAGTAATAGTAATTGCTATAGGCGCACTAGTAGCATCTAAGTACAATGGCCTAGTTAACAGACAAGAAAATGTTAATAAGACATGGGCAGAAGTTCAAACACAATATCAAAGAAGAGCAGACCTAATACCAAACTTAGTTGAAACAGTAAAGGGCTATGCTAAACATGAAGAAGAAACACTTGAAAATATTGCTAAACTTAGAAGCGGTTATACTGAAGCAAAAACACCTGAAGACTATGAAAAGCTTGATACAGAACTAGCTAAAAACATTAACATAGTTGTAGAAAACTATCCAGATTTAAAAGCTAATGAAAACTTCTTAAGTTTACAAGATGAATTAGCAGGAACTGAAAACAGGATAGCAGTTGCAAGACGTGATTTTAACAACGAAGCAACTGAATTCAATAAATCAGTTAGGACTTTCCCTAACAATATCTTTGCATCGATGCTAGGCTTTGATAAATTTGAAACATTTAAAGCTCAAGATGGAGCAGAGAACGCACCAAGTGTTGATTTTGGTAAATAATTGAATTAAAAGTCAAACTTTGATCTTGTTTGACTTTTTCTTGTGTATTTAAGTAAAATATTTATTTACTTATAGCAATATTAGTGATATAATAACAACATAAGTAATTTTAAGGAGTGAATTAAGTGAAAGTTAATTTTGACAAAAGAGAAAAAAATAAAGTTTACTTCAATGTAGACGTAGATTGGAAGGATTTTGAACCTAAGATAGACGAAGCTTATAAGAAGATTAGATCAAAATTCAATATTCCTGGATTTAGAAAAGGTAAAGTACCTAAGATGATTATTGAACAAAACTATGGCGTTCAAGTATTTTACGATGAAGCTATAAACATCATGCTTCAAGACATCTATCCAAAGGCATTAGAAGAATTAGATTTAAAAGTTGTTGACCAACCAGATGTTGATGTTAAAGACTTCAAAGAAAATGAAAATATTAACTTTACATTTGAAGTAGAAGTAGTTCCTGAGTTTGAATTACCAAACTTCGAAGAGATAGAAGTTGAAGACGTTAAAGAAGAATTCGATAAAGAAGTAGTTACAAATGAAATCGAAAGATTAAGAAACGAAAATGCTAGATACACTATCATCGAAGATAGAAAGACTAAAAAAGGTGATATAGTTAAGCTTGATTTCAAAGGTTATGTAGATAACGAAGCTTTCCAAGGCGGAGAAGCAAAAGACTATGAACTAGAAATTGGTTCTAATTCATTTATACCAGGCTTTGAAGATCAATTAGTAGATAGAGCTATAGGAGAAGAATTTGATGTAAATGTTAAATTCCCTGAAGAATATCATGCAGAAGATCTAAAAGGAAAAGATGCTAAATTTATCTGCACTATAAATGAAATTAAAGTTAAAGAATTGCCTGAACTTGATGATAACTTTGCATCAGATGTTTCAGAATTTGATACATTAAAAGAATTTAAAGCAGATTTAAGAAAGAAATTAAAAGCTCAATTCAATGAAATGATTGACGCTCAAAGAGAAAACAAAGTACTTGATAAAGTTATTGAAGAAACAAAATTTGATGTTCCAAATAGAATGATTGAAGACGAAGTAGAAAACGAATTAAGAAACTTCCAATATAGACTACAAGCTCAAGGCTTAAACTATGAAGATTACAAGAAGTATACTGGAAATACAGACGAAGAAATCAAGGAAACATTCAAAGAACCTGCAGAAAAGAGAGTTAAACTTGGTTTAATTCTTGAAAAATATGCTCAAGAAAATAAATTAAAAGCAACAAAGAGAGATTATGACAAAGAACTTGATAAATTAGCTGAAATGTATAAAGCAGAAGATAAAGAAGAATTTAAAAAGACAATGAGTGAAGGATCTCTAGAATTCCTAGATAGAGGCATACTTAACTCAAAAGCAATAGACGATATAAAGAAAAAAGTAAAATATATTTAATGGGGTGATAAAATGGCATTAATTCCTATGGTTGTAGAACAAAGTTCCAGAGGAGAAAGGTCATATGATATCTACTCAAGGCTTTTAAAAGAAAGAATTATTTTCTTGTCAGGCGAAATAAACAATGAGATGGCTGACTTAATTGTAGCTCAATTGTTATTTCTAGAAGCAGAAGATCCTGATAAAGATATACAAATCTATATAAATTCACCAGGAGGCTCAGTATCAGCTGGCTTTGCTATATATGATACTATGCAATATATAAAACCTGATGTATCAACTATATGTGTTGGCTTAGCTGCGTCAATGGGCGCCTTTCTATTAGCATCAGGCACTAAAGGAAAGAGATATGCTCTACCAAATGCAGATATTATGATACATCAACCACTTGGTGGAACTCAAGGACAAGCTGAAGACATTCGTATTCAAGCAGAAAAGATTCTTGAAATTAGAAAGAGAATAAATAAGATACTGTCAGAAAAAACTGGCCAAGATATTGAGATAATCAATAGAGATACTGACAGAGACTACTACTTAAATGCAGAAGAAGCAGTTAAGTATGGTCTAATAGATAAAGTTATGGAGAAACATTAATAAATGTCGAAATATGATGAAATAAGATGTTCCTTTTGTGGAAAAACTCAAAACGAAGTCAAAAGATTGATATCTGGACCAAATGTATACATCTGTGATGAATGTATTAACGTTTGTATGGATATATTAGAGGAAGACCATCTACTAAATGAAGAAAATTATGACTTCGAAGATATGGTTTTACCTACACCAATGGAGATAAAGAAGTCTTTAGACGAATATGTCATCGGACAAGATGACGCTAAGAAGACTTTATCTGTTGCTGTATATAACCATTATAAGAGAATCACAAAGGATACAATTGATAAAGATGTAGAAATAAAGAAAAGCAATATACTTTTACTTGGACCAACAGGAAGCGGTAAAACACTTCTTGCTGAGACACTAGCAAGGATACTTAACGTTCCATTTGTAATATGTGATGCAACTACTCTTACTGAAGCAGGCTACGTTGGTGAAGATGTTGAAAACATCATTCTTAAGCTTATCCAAAATGCGAACTACGATGTAGATAGAGCCGAAAGAGGCATTATATATGTAGATGAGATTGATAAGATTGCTAAAAAAAGCGAAAACGTTTCCATAACAAGAGATGTTAGCGGGGAAGGTGTTCAACAAGCTCTTTTAAAAATCTTAGAGGGAACTATAGCTAACGTTCCACCACAAGGCGGGAGAAAGCATCCACAAGAGGAGTTTATTCAAGTTGATACAAGCAATATACTCTTCATAGTTGGTGGAGCCTTCCAAGGACTAGATGACATTATTGCAAAGAGAACTAATAAAAAGTCTTACGGCTTTGGATCAGAAATTTTCGACAAATCTAAACAAAAGTCAGAAGCTTTAAAGCATGTTGAGAGCGAAGACTTAATGAAGTTTGGTTTAATACCAGAACTAATAGGTAGACTTCCAGTTACAGTAACTCTTAACGAGCTTAAGGAAGATGATTTAGTCAAGATACTAACAGAGCCAAAGAACGCACTTATTAAGCAATATCAAGAGCTTATTAGGATGGATGGCGCAGAGCTTGAGTTTACTGACGATGCAGTTAGAAGGATAGCTCAAAAAGCTATTGAGATGAAGACTGGAGCTAGAGGACTAAGAAGTATTATTGAAAAAGTAATGCTTGATATAATGTATGAACTTCCATCTAAGAAGTACGATGGAACATTAAAGATAGATAGCTCTGTTATAGATGGAAAGAAGAAGCTTACTTATCAAAGTGACGATAAGGATAAAGAAGAAAAAATCGTTTCATAGATTAAGCAGATTGCTTATTTAGAAGCTCAATAAGGCCGGACAGATATGTTTCGGCCTTTTATTAAAGGAGAAAGATATGGATAATTATGAAGAAATAATCGATAATTTTTCATTTGATGATGACTATGGTGAAGATGGCATTAAAGTGCCTATCGTTTCAATTCAAGATTTGAATCTTGTTAGTAATAATTTTTACAGTATCAATCTAGATAATGAAGACTTGGTTACTTCTATAGCGAAGGCATCTAAGACTAATGGTATCTTTGCTGTTTTTCAATTAAAAACAAATAGAAAGTCTATATCAAGCGCAAAATCAGTTCACGAGATAGGTATACTTGCTGAGATTGAATCCATAGTTCCTAACAATAAGTACATGAAGATGAACTTTAGAACTCTATCTAAGGTTTATTTGACTAATGTTTTTAAGAACGACGGCATTGTTTATGGTGATCTTATAAAATTAAATGACGAGAACGACTATTCATTTGATAATCCTGAGAATATTACATATTCTGAGGTAGTTAAGAGTGCACTCGATAAGTTAAATGCACTTATTATGGAGAGTCAATCAAGTAAGGACAGGATAGTTCCAAGTAATGTTGACTACAATGTGTTTTTGGATAGTATATTCTCAAGGCTTGATATTGATAAAAAAATTACTCAAGATTATAATAATGCACTTGACAAGAAGGAAAGAACTAAGATAGTTATTGATACTATCAATAAATCCATAGTTACAATTGAGGTTTTACAAACACTTCAAGATAAAACAAAAGATGCCATGGACAAAAATCAAAGAGACTACATCCTTCATGAACAATTAAAGATTATAAAAAATGAACTTAATGCGGATAAATCTGGAGCTAAAAATATTTTTGATGCATATAGAAGTGATATTAAAAAATTAAAAGCTCCAAAAGAAGTAGAGGAGAAGGCTTTTAAGGAGATAGAGAAGCTTGAGCAAACGCCAGTGACATCACCTGATTACCCTTCTACACTTCAATATATCGAGTTAATTAAGGACCTTCCTTGGAATACTAGAACTAAGGATACAAAGGACTTAAAGTTAGCTAAGGAGATACTTGATAGGGATCATTACGGCTTAAAAGATGTTAAGGACAGGATACTTGAATACCTTGCTATACTTAATAATAAGAAAGCTATAAAAGGCTCTATCATATGCTTTGTTGGGCCTCCAGGGGTAGGTAAGACATCTATAGCTAACTCTATAGCCAATGCTACAAACAGAAATTTTGTTAGGATGTCACTAGGCGGCATTAAGGATGAAGCTGATATTAGAGGTCACATGAGGACCTATGTTGGATCAATGCCAGGAAGAATTATTTCCTTAATGAAGAAGGCTAAGTCAAAGAACCCAGTATTTTTATTTGACGAGATAGATAAGATAGGTCAAGATTTTAGAGGAGATCCATCGAGTGCACTGCTAGAAGTGCTTGACAGCTCTCAAAATAGTGATTTTACAGATAGATATTTAGAACTTCCATATGATTTATCAGAAGTATTATTTATAACTACAGCAAACTCGTTAGATACAATACCGGAAGCTTTACTTGATAGGCTTGAAATTATAAGGATAGAGGGCTACACTGACGAAGAAAAGCTTAATATAGCAAAGAAGTATCTAGTACCAAAGTCTTTAGAAAATGCTGGTTTAAGTAAAGATGCAATAAAATTTGACGATGAAGCTCTTTATAGACTTATAGATAATTACACAAGAGAGTCTGGTGTAAGAGAGCTTGAAAGAAAGATACAATCAATAATTAGAAAGCTAGTTTATAAAAAATATATGGATGATGAGCTAGTTAAAAAAGTTGATGTAAAAACTGTTGATAAATTGCTAGAAGGACCAATATTTGAATATAATCTAGTCGACAAAGAAGATAGCGTTGGTAAAGCTGTAGGTCTTGCATGGACTAGGGTAGGCGGCGATACTATAAACGTTGAAGCTCAATTAATGCCAGGTGATGGCAAACTTAATATAACTGGTAACCTTGGTAAAGTTATGCAAGAATCTTGCCAATTAGCGATAAGCTACTTAAAGGCAAACTACGAGTACTTTAATATTGACAAGAAGAAGTTCAAAGACTATGACATACACGTTCACGTACCAGAAGGCGCTATACCAAAAGACGGTCCAAGTGCTGGTATTACAATAACAACAGCTATACTATCGGCTCTGACAGATCAAAAGATTAACAGATACTTTGCTATGACTGGAGAAATTACTTTATTAGGTAATGTCCTTGCCATTGGCGGTCTTAAAGAAAAGGCCCTTGCTGCTAAGAGAATGAAGATTAGAGATTTAATTCTTCCTATGGAAAATAAGAAAGATTTTGAAAAGCTTCCAAAAAATATTAAAGAAAGTCTTAATGTACATTACGTTAATAACTTTAAAGAGCTTAGCAAAATTATTTTCATAGATGGTGATAAAGATGCTTAAGATTAATGAACCCTTCTTAGAGAGAATGGCAGTTGACGAGAAAAGCTACCCAAAAGATGGACTTAAGGAGATAGTCTTAGTTGGTAGAAGTAATGTTGGTAAGAGCTCATTTATAAATGCGCTTACTAACAGAAAGAAACTTGCTTATACATCGTCTTCACCGGGAAAGACCAGAACTATTAACTTTTATAATATGGATAATAAGTTTAGAATAGTTGACCTTCCAGGCTATGGTTATGCAAAAATATCCATGAAGGAAAGAGAAAAATGGAAGAAGATTATAGAAGAGTATCTTGTTAAGTCACAAAACATTGCTCTTATCTGTCAAATAATTGACATTAGGCACGAGCCAACAAAGCTAGACTTAATGATGTATGATTACATTCGATCAACTGGAACGGATTATCTCATAATAGCTAATAAGCTAGACAAGTTAAAATCATCACAAGTACTAAAACAAGTAAGCATAATTAATAAATCACTTCACGACTTGGATAAGGATTTACTAATACCATTTTCCTCGCAAGACAAAAGAGGAGTTAAAGAAGTACTAAATAAGTTCGAAGAGATAATTTAATAAAATTAAGAAGAAAGGCGCTTATATCAATACTGATAAGAGCGCCTTTAACTATATCATAAAAATGAAAAAGCCGAATCACTTCGGCTTTTAATTTACTTAGTTACATTTTAGAAAACATGTCCTTACCAACACCACAAACTGGGCAAACCCAATCATCAGGGATGTCTTCAAAAGCTGTTCCTGGAGCTATACCTCCGTCTGGATCACCTATTTCAGGATCATAAACATAACCGCATGCATCGCATTCATATTTGTCCATAATGCAACCTCCTTCCTTTCGATTTATTTATACCCAAAACAGATAATTTGTAACAATTTGCTTAATAATTTTTTATCACGGGTATAAATAAACTAGTAGAGGAAGGATATAATGTATAAATTTTATGGAACAGTATCTTCAAATATTGAAAGTGTCGAGATATTTGTAGATAGAATAGTAGAAAATCTATATGAATATTTGCCTAATGAGATGATATTTAATATTAGGCTTGTTCTTAATGAGCTTATGCTTAATTCCGCATCACATGGAAACCAATATAGGAAGGATAAAAAAGTAAAGCTATACATATCTATATGCAATGAGTCAATAAAACTTAGAGTAGAAGATGAAGGGGTCGGGACTCTTAGCATATGCTCGAATAATGCTGCCTGTGACCTTGGTGGAAGAGGCCTAAAGATAGTTGAAGCCTTGACAGATAGCGTTGCTAGATTGGAACATGGTATAAAATGCACTATTTTTTCAAGCTTTATTGATGATAGAGAGTAAAATACTTGTAATTATTGTAAAAAAGTATTATAATAAAAGGTAGTGTTTAGGAGGAATAATATGTTAAGAGAAGATTTAAGAAATATAGCAATAATAGCGCACGTTGACCATGGTAAGACAACTTTGGTCGACCAAATGCTTAGACAATCAGGAACTTTCAGGGAAAACCAAGTAGTTCAAGACAGGGTTATGGACTCTGGAGACCTTGAAAAAGAACGTGGTATTACTATACTTTCAAAGAATACAGCCGTTATACACAACGGTAAAAAGATTAATATCATTGATACACCCGGCCATGCTGACTTCGGTGGTGAAGTAGAGAGAGTTCTAAAGATGGTTAATGGTGTAGTTTTAGTTGTAGATGCTTTTGAAGGACCTATGCCACAAACAAAATTTGTATTAAAGAAAGCTTTCGAGCTAAACCTACCAGTTATTGTGTGTATAAATAAGATTGACAGACCAGAAGCAAGACCTGTTCAAGTGGTTGACGAAGTTTTAGACTTATTCATAGAACTAGGTGCTGAAGATGAAGCTCTAGAAGCTCCATTTATCTTTGCATCTGCTAAAAAAGGCTACGCATCAAATCAAGTGACTATCGAAAAAGATAATATGGACGACTTATTTGATGCCATCATCGAGCATATACCAGCTCCTGAATCAAACGAAGACGAGCCACTACAATTACTTATATCAACAATCGATTACAATGACTACGTTGGTAGAATTGGTATAGGTAAGATTGAAAGAGGTACTATAAAAAATGGACAAGAAGCTGTCTTAGTTAATAAACTTCATCCAGAAATGCAAAGAAAAGTTAAGATAGGTAAACTTTATGAATTCATTGGTCTTGATAAAGTTGAGACAAATGAGCAAAAGGGCGGAGCAATAGTTGCCGTTACAGGTATTGAAGACATATCCATTGGCGATACTATAGCTGATTCTGAATGTCCAGAAGCACTAGACTTCGTTAAGATATCTGAACCAACCATCTCTATGAACTTCATTGTTAATGATTCACCATTTGCAGGAAGAGAAGGTAAATTTGTAACATCTAGACAAATAAGAACAAGACTAGAAAAGGAACTACAATCAAATGTATCATTGAGAGTTGAAGAAACTGATTCAACTGACGCATTTAAGGTTTCAGGTAGAGGGGAGCTTCACTTATCAGTTTTAGTTGAAACAATGAGAAGGGAAGACTATGAACTTCAATTATCAAAACCACAAGTACTATTCAAAACTGATGAGGATGGCAAGAAGCTTGAACCTATGGAAAAGGTTACAGTAGACGTTTCAGAACAATTTGTTGGAGCGGTTATAGATAAATTATCAAGAAGAAAAGCTGAATTACAAGAGATGAAAGAAAACTCAGCTGGTTACTCGAGACTAGTATTTAAGATGCCTGCAAGAGGCTTAATTGGATACAGAGGCGAGTTTATGACTGATACACACGGCGAAGGTATTATAAACTCGAGCTTCTTAGGCTATGAGCCATATAAAGGCGAGATACCTACAAGAACTACAGGCTCATTAATTGCCTTTGAAACAGGTGTTGCATCAAGCTATGGATTAAATATCGCACAAGGCAGAGGTATATTATTCATAGGACCACAAACTGAAGTTTATGAAGGCATGGTTGTTGGAGAAAATCCAAAGGGCCTTGATATAGAAGTTAACGTTACTAAGAAGAAACAAATGACTAATACAAGAGCAGCGGGCTCTGATGATGCCATCAGACTTAGCCCACCAAGAGTATTATCACTTGAGGAAGCACTTGAATTCATTGAAGATGATGAACTAATAGAAGTAACACCAAAATCTATTAGAATTAGAAAGAAAATATTGGATACAAACAAGAGGTATAAATCAAAAAATACTAAGAAATAGGAGATAATGCGATGGATGTCTCATTACAAGTTTTAATTGGTTATTTATTAAACTTGCTATTAGGCCTATTTATAGTTTTTAAAGAAAGAAAGAATATAAAGTCAACATGGCTATGGTTAATGATACTACTTTATTTGCCATTTGTTGGCTTTATACTTTATATGTTCTTTGGACTTAATTACAGAAAGAGAAAAACTTTTGATGAAAAGATGATGCTAGATGAGCAAGAGAAAAGACTTATTGAACATCAAAAAAAGTATATAGCTCTAAGTAATTCAGATAGCCTAAATGCAGATCAAAAAGATTTAATAAATTTATGCTTAGCAACAAGCGATTCCGCTTTTACCGATTATAACGACATTAAATTTTACTTTGATGGAAAAGATAAGTTTAAGGACTTATTTGAGGACATCAAGAATGCGAAAGAATACATCTATATAGAGTACTACATCTTTAAAACAGATGAACTAGGAAGGGAGCTTATAAGCCTTCTTAATCAAAAGTTAAAAGAAGGGGTAGAGGTAAGGATACTCGTCGACGCAGTTGGTTCTAGAAGCATCAGAAAAAGACACTTTATAGAGTTTAAAAGATTAGGCGGAGAAGTAGACTCGTTCTTCCCATTATTTTTCTCTAAATTTACTACAAGATTCAACTATAGAAATCATAGAAAGATAGTTGTTATTGATGGTAAAATTGCATATAGCGGCGGTTTTAATGTTGGTAATGAGTATATTAACAATGATAAAAAATTTGGATTTTGGAGAGACACTCATTTTAGATTAGAAGGGGACATAGTAGAAGAGTACCTAAGAAGATTTAACTTTGACTATAGATTTGCTACAAAGATTAAAACAAAAGGTGAATTTTATAAAGATCATGACATTAAGACTTTAAGCAGAATGCAGCTAGTAACATCAGGACCAGACTCAATGTATGAGAATATAAGAAACATTTATTTAAAAATGATTAGCACGGCTAAAACAAGGCTGTGGATACAAAGTCCGTACTTCGTTCCTGATGAATCTATATTTGAAGCTGTTAGGATAGCTGCTTTATCAGGTGTTGATGTTAGAATTATGATACCAGATAAACCAGATCACTTCTTCGTATATTGGGCAACGCAAAGCTATGTAGGACAGCTGCTTGAAGATGGAGTAAAGATTTATGAGTATGGAAAAGGCTTTTTACACGCTAAACAAGTTGTTAAAGATGATGATATATGCACAGTAGGAACAGCTAACTTTGATATTAGAAGCTTCTCGTTAAACTTTGAAGCGAATCTGATTTTTTATGATAAGGATACAAACGCATTATTAAGTGAACAGTTTTTGAGGGATATGGAAGAGTCGAAAGAACTCACTCTTGATAGATACAATCAAAGATCAAGAATGGCCAAGATTAAAGAGTCAATTACTAGATTATTTTCACCAATGTTATAATAAATATATTGTATAAGGCTAGACAAGATGTTTAGTCTTATTTTTTCTTATAGATACAGCTTTGCTATAAAAAATATCTATATTTATCATACTAAAAACTTGCTAATAAATCAAAAATGTGTTATAATAATTTTAAGCGTGATGCTTAAAACCAATAAAATTTAATAGGAGGTGTTTTAAGTTTGGATAAGTTTTTAACAGGCGAAGTACTGATTACAGCTTTAATTGCTATTGTTCTAGGTTTTATCATAGGATATATAATTAGAAAGATTCTAGGCGAAAAGAAGATCAAAAGTGCTGAAATTGAATCAAGTAGAATTATCGAAGATGCAAAGAACAAAGCAAGTCAAGAAGCTAAAGAGAAGATACTATCAGCCAAAGAAGAAATTCACAAACTAAGAAATGACCTCGACAAAGAAGCAAAAGAAAAAGAAATCGAACTGAAAAAATCGGAAAAAAGATTGATCAACAAAGAAGAAAATCTTGACAAGAGAACACAATCTTATGAAAAGAAGGAAGAACAACTTAAGAATAAGATGAACTCTCTAAGCAAGAAAGAAGAAGAAGTTGAACAATTAATTGAAGAAAGAAGAAAAGAAATTGAGCGCGTTTCCAAAATGAGTACCCAAGAAGCAAAAGACATTATCTTGGATGAAGTTAAAAAGGAAATGACTCACGAGTGTGCTACTTATATCAGACAAGCTACATATGAAGCTAAAGAAGAAGCACAAAAGAATGCTAGAGAAATCATAGCTGATGCTATTCAAAAGAATGCATCTGACTATGTAACTGAAGTTAGTGTTAATGTTGTTAACCTACCAAATGACGAGATGAAGGGAAGAATCATCGGTAGAGAAGGTAGAAATATAAGAACACTAGAAACTTTAACCGGAGTAGATCTAATCATAGACGATACACCGGAAGCAGTAGTATTATCAAGTTTTGACCCAATTAGAAGAGAGATTTGCAAAATTGCTTTAGAAAAACTAATAGCTGACGGAAGAATTCATCCAGCTAGGATTGAAGAGATGGTCAACAAAGCTAAGGTCGAGGTAGAGACAGTTATAAAAGAAGAAGGTGAAAGAGCCGTTATCGAAGCCGGCGTACGTAACTTACATCCTGAACTAGTAAAACTATTAGGTAGACTTAAATTTAGAACAAGCTATGGTCAAAATGTCCTAGAGCACTCTATAGAGGTAGCTAAACTATCAGCAACTATAGCTGAAGAGCTAGGCGCAGACATAAGGCTTGCCAGAAGAGGAGGTTTACTACACGATATAGGTAAATCCATTGACCAACAAATGGAAGGAAGCCATATCGAGATAGGTGTAAATACTTGCAAGAGATATAAGGAGAATAAAGAAATTCTAAACATTATCGCATCACACCATGGCGATGAAGAGCCAACAACAGTTGAGGCTGTTATCGTTCAAGCTGCAGACGCAATATCTGCTGCAAGACCAGGTGCTAGAAGAGAAACATTAGAATCGTACATCAAGAGGCTAGAAACACTAGAAGGTATAGCAAACTCATTCGAGGGTATCGAAAAATCATTTGCTATACAAGCTGGTAGAGAAATCAGGATAATGGTTAAACCTGAAGTTATAGATGAAGATAAAATGCTTTTAATGAGCCGCGATATTGCTAAGCAAATTGAAGAAAATTTGGAATATCCAGGACAAATAAAAGTTACTGTCATTAGAGAAACAAGAAGTACTGATTATGCAAAATAGTATTTAAATAAAATGTGTAGATAAAAAGTCTACACATTTTTTATTGTATACAATCTTATAAGCAATTATTATAAATGGAATTTGTATAATGATAAAAGTGATTTAGTTTAATTAAACAATAAATGTTTATAAATTGCAACAATAGCTGTTAGAAAAAAAACTTTGACATTTATATAAAAGGGTGGTATAATAGATTTAGATAAAATGTCGCTAAATATAAATTTAGTGACATAAACACATAATATCGAAAGGGGCTTCAAATATATGGCAATTACACAAAAAAACGATCCTAACTATATAAAAGACTTTTTAGGTTATTTAAAATCAGTTAAGGGTTTGTCTCCTAATACTATTCAAAGTTATTATTATGATTTAAAATCCTTCCTTAACTTTGTCGCTATTCGTTTAGAAATTTTAGATGAAAACGATGAATATTATTATACAGCTGTTACTGTTGATGACATTAAAAAGCTTCAAATTAATGACCTATATGCATTTATATCCTACGCTGATGAAGATCTTGATAACACTAACTATGGTAAATATAGAAAAGCTGCTGTAGTTCATGCTCTATACGCTTATCTAATGAAAGTTAATCTCATAGACAATAACGTTGCTAATGAGTTAGAAATGCCTAAGATTGATCAGCGTCTACCAATATACTTAAGTCTTAATCAATGCGAAACGCTATTAAACGCCATTATGAAGAACGAAAATAACGAAATGCGCAATCGTGACTATGCTATAATTATGCTGTTTTTAAACTGCGGCCTACGTATATCTGAGCTTACTAGCCTTAATTTAGACTCTATTAATGAGGATAGATACATTAATGTTGTTGGTAAAGGCAATAAAGAAAGACAAATATATTTAAACGATGCTACATTTAGTGCAATAAAGGACTATATAGAAGTAAGACCAAAAGATATCAAAGAAAGTGACAAACACGCCCTATTCATCTCTCAAAAGAAGGTTCGTATGTCAAATCGCGCTGTTCAGTACATGTTTGATAAGTACTTACTTGAGGCTGGCCTTGACAAAAATAAGTTTACAGTCCACAAATTAAGACACACTGCCGCTACCCTTATGTATAAGTATGGTTCAGTTGATATAAGGTCTCTACAAGAGATACTTGGTCACACATCAGTTGCTACAACACAGATATATACACATCTTGACAATAGTACTCTTAAAAAATCAATCGAAAATAATCCACTAGCCAATAGAAAAAAGTATTAGATTCGCTCTAATACTTTTATTTTGCTTATATTTTGTTATAATGATATCTTCCCTGCGTCTATTAGGTCTTGTAAGGCTATCATTAAGCCAAGTTTACCTTGTTCTAATGACATTGATCCTTGGAAATATGCTATATACGGCTCTCTTATAGGACCATCAGCTGATATCTCTATGGATGAGCCATCAATAAAGCTTCCTGATGCCATGATTATCTTGTTTTCATAGCCTGGCATGTCCCAAGGCTCTGGCGTTAAGAATGAGTCAACGCAAGCCGCCTTTTGTATTGATTTACAGAACTTAATAAGTATATCTGGGTCTTTGAACTTTATTGCACAAACTATATCTGATTTGTGTTCATTGTACTCTGGAGTGCACTCGAAGCCAAGCTTTGTAAATACATAAGAGAATAAGGCTTGAGTTTTTAAAGCTTCACATACTACTCTTGGCGACATATATAAGCCCTGAAGTGTTGTTCTAAGCGTGCCGTAAGACAAGCCTAGCTCTTTGCCAAGGCCTGGTGCATATAAACGATCTGCAGCTAGCTCTATAAGATCTTTTCTTCCTACTAAGTAACCGCCACCTAAACTTATACCAGCACCAAGATTTTTAAGCAGAGATCCAGCTATAATATCAGCGCCGATATCTGTTGGCTCGATACTGTCTGTAAATTCACCATAGCAATTATCATACATTATAACAATGTCTGGATGCTTCTCTTTAAACTTAAGCATATCATCTTTTATTGCGTGAAGATTGATTGCCTTTCTAAATTCATAGCCAATTGACCTTTGCACGACTATAGCTTTGGTGTTTTTTTTGATTTTCGCTTCTAAGGCCTCAAAATCGATCGTAGCGCCTTTTAGCTCCACTTGGCTATACATTATACCTTTTTTCATTAATGAGTCCCTTAAATCGCCAATTAAGCCTATACTTTTTTGTATAGTGTCATAAGGAGTGCCAGTTACGTATATAAACTCATCTCCATGATCAAGAATCGAAGAAAGCATTATATATATAGCATGAGTACCAGAAACTATAGAAGTTCTTACTAAAGCATCTTCTGCAGTGAAGATGTCTTTGAATATTTCTTCTATTTTGTCTCTACCGATATCGCCATAGCCATAACCTGTAGCATAATAAAAGTCTGATGCAGCTAAGTTATTTTTTTGCATAGCATGTATAACTTTTATTTGATTAATCTCTTTATTTTTTTCATACTCTTTGTATGTTTCGCTTAATTCTTCACTTGCGTCATTAACTAAATTTATGACAGCATCTGATAAATTGTATTTTTTGTAAATATTATTCATTCTTCCACCTTTTTATTATGTCATTGTATATTGTATTAACTGTTTGCTCTATATCTTTAAAGTTTACGTCAATATAATTTGCTTCACTTTCGCGTCTAAACCATGTTAATTGTCTCTTTGCGTAGTTCCTAGACTTTTGTTTTATTAGCTCAATAGCTCTCTCATAAGTAATTTCACCTTGCAAATAGCTTATAAGCTCTTTATAACCAATAGCAAGAAGAGCTCTATTTGAAGCAATTTCTTCACTACTCATATCCTTTATGATATCCTTGACTTCATCTAATAGACCAGCTGCAAACATCTTGTCAACTCTTTTATTGATTCTATCATATAAAAGCTCTCTATCTGTTTGAAGTATATAGATTAGCTTATCGTATTCGTCATTGTATTCTCTGAAGTTTTTGTTTTCTTCGCTGTATTTATTGCCGCTCTTATATATAACTTCTAAAGCTCTGATTATCCTAAAAGTATCATTCACACTAAGCTTTTCAGCATATTCTGGATCGAGCTCTTTTAATTTATTATATAAATATTCCTTGCCATATAGTTCTGCTTCTTTATTAAGCTTTTTTCTAAGTTCTTTATCTTCAGCTTCACTACTAAAGTCTAGTTTATATAATAAGGAATTGATATATAATCCAGTTCCACCTATGATTATGGGGATTGTGCCACGCTCATTCATATCACTAATAAGCTTTTTTGCCTTCTTTTGATAATCGTAGACAGAGAAATTATCATGAATGTTCACTTCATCTATCATATGATGCTTAATGCCAGACATCTCTTCATTAGTGACTTTTGCAGTACCGATGCTCATTTCTTTATATATCTGCATTGAATCAGATGAGATTATCTCAGCGTTTCCAAGCTTTTTAGCGAGCTCAACAGCGACCTTTGATTTTCCAATACCAGTAGGTCCTGATATAATTATTATTTTTTCTTTCATTATTGTATCCTAAAGAACATCTTTTCAATCATGTTTTTCTTAAGTATAATCATACTTGGCCTACCATGTGGACAAGTAGTTGGATACTTACACTTCTTAAGGTCTTCAATAAGTTTATCTATCTCAATATTAGATATCTTGTCTCCAGCCTTAATAGCATTTTTACAAGCGTATTTCATGATTTTTTCTACTTTATAGTCATAGATATTGGTCTTTTCTTCGTCTAATATACCAATGATATCTTTAATTAAGTCTAAGCTGTAATTACCTCCAAATATTATAGGTATACTTCTTACTACAACATTATGATCAGGATATATGTCTATGGTAAAGCCAAATTTATTAAGTAGATCCATATTTTCTTTTATAGTTTCTTCTTCATTAACTGTTAATTTTATTGGACTTAGGCCTTCTATATATTGAGAATTTACTTTAGAATTCTTGAATTTTTCAGAAAACTCTTCGTAAAGAATTCTTTCGTGCGCCGCATGCTGATCTATCATTACAACGAAGTCGTTATTGTAGTCATAAAGTAGTATAAAGGTATTGAATAAAACACCTTCTATCTTATAAGCATCAAGTATATTAATATCATCCATGACTATTCTGTTTTTATCATCTTCCGTTTTTTCATCAAATATTAACATCTCTTCATATTCTTGTGAAGACTTCTTAACATCTTTATTTCTATCTTGTAATAAATTTATGTCATTTATGAATTCGTCATCATCAAAAACTGGTATATCTGCATTATTTTCATCTCTATCGCTATCTTCCTTACTTATAAATTCATCGTACTCAGTATCAGTTGATTTGGCATAAACTGTATTATCTTGAGTACTGGTATCATCTTCATAAGTAATTCTTACGGCTTCATCGCTATCTTCTTCATCTTTTTCAACTATATTAAGCTTAGTCTCCTCTTCCCTATCATCTTTTTTATCGGAAAAAGCTATCTTAAGCTCAACATCGCTATTGATGACGCGCTTTAGATTAGAGTTAAGCAAAATAAGTAATTCATCCATGTCTTGTATTTTAACCTCAGTCTTAGCTGGATGTATATTCACATCAAGCATACTAGGGTCTATATCTATAAACAAGAAAAAGACTGGGAATCTATTTAAAGGTATAGTAGACTTATAAGCTTCATTTATTACCTTACTTATAGCATCATTTTTAACAGTTCTATTATTTATATAAAGAAGCTGATTCTTCTTATTACTTCTATATAGAAGATTATTTGATATATAGCCTCTAATATTAAACTTATCGCTCTCAATATTAACTTCCTTCATATTTATGGCTGTATCATAACCATAAAGACTGTTAATCCTTTCGTATAAGCTTTGATCACTAAATAAGTCAAAGATGACCTTATCATTATTCATATACTTAAAGCCTATACTAGGATTTGCTATAGCAAGCCTATAAAGAAGATCATTTATAAGATTTGACTCATACGTATCTTTCTTTAGAAATTTCTTTCTCGCTGGAATATTATAGAAGATATCTTCGACTATTATGGACGTACCTTTATTAGTGGATATATTCTCTATCCTTTTATTGCCATTAAAAAAGCTGATTTTAGAGCCTATCTCTTCATCTTCTGTTTTACTTATAAGTGTAACATTGCTTATGGCTTTGATGCTTGCCAAAGCCTCACCTCTGAAGCCCATAGTGTGTATCCTATATAAGTCATCAACATTCTCTATTTTGCTCGTAGAGTGCTTAATAAAGGCGAGATTAACGTCTTCTCTGTTAATTCCGCTGCCATTGTCAGAAATTGATATCTTTCTCTTGCCGCCATCATATATCTTGATAATGATATTTGTAGCGCCTGCATCTATTGAATTTTCTACAAGTTCTTTGACAACTGATACTGGTCTCTCTATAACCTCGCCTGCAGCTATCTTTTCAACTGTTTCTTTTGATAGTACTTTTATCATCTAATCACCTAATTTTTTTGCTCTTTCAATTATTTTATTTAGCTCGTTTAGAGCATCCATTGGAGTCATTGCATTTATGTCTATATTCTTGATTGAATCTACATAAGATCTGTACTTGTATTCATCTAGGCTAATGTTTGTCGTTTCTTTCTCTTTTTTTCTAACGCTAAGGTCCTGATATTCAAGCCTATCCATCATCTCTTGTGCGCTTGATATAACGTCATCATTAATACCGCTAAGCTTTGCTACATATATGCCGTAGCTCTTATCTTGCGCTTCGTTTTTAATCTTTCTTAAGAATATAAGATCTTCACCATCTTCTAATATATCCATGGATATTTGCTCAAAATTTTTAAATTTTTCAGTTAAATGAGGTATTTCGTGGTAATGAGTACTGAAAATTGTTTTAGCCTTAATCTTCTTTGATATATACTCAAGTATTGCAAAGGCAATGGATAAGCCATCGTTAGTGCTAGTGCCTCTGCCCACTTCATCTAAAACGATGAAGCTATCTTTTGTAGCAAACTTTAGTATCTCATTTACTTCTTTCATCTCAACCATAAATGTTGAATTGCCTCTAGATATATCATCTGATGCGCCTATTCTAGTAAATATCCTATCTACTATAGGTAATTTTGCCTCGTTTGCTGGAACGAAGGATCCTATTTGATTTAAGTATAAGGATATAGCTATCTGTCTCATATAAGTCGATTTACCGCTCATATTTGGCCCTGTGATGACTTTTATATACTTATTGCTATCAAAGTATGCATCGTTCTCAATAAAGGCTGTATCTTTGAGATTCTTCTCAATAACTGGATGTCTTGAATTTTTTAATACAAGATTGTCTTCGCTTATACTTGCCCTTACATATTTATTCTTTCTAGCAATATATGCAAGATTAACTATAAAGTCAAGATATGCAATCTTCTCACTTAAGTTCTTTATCCTAGATAAACTATCTAATAATTTATTTTTAATATCATTAAATAGTTCTTTCTCTAGTGATTCAAATCTATCTTTCGCTGTAAGTATCTCTGTTTCAAGAGCCTTAAGCTCTTCAGTTACGAACCTTTCACTATTAACAAGAGTAGCTCTTTTTATAAAGTACTCAGGAACCATATTTAAGTTAGATTTAGTAACCTCATAGAAATAACCAAGTATCTTATTATACTTAATCTTAAGATTTTTAATCTTGGTATTTTTTCTATCCTTATCCTCAAGTAGAAGTATCTCTTTTAAAGAATCATTTTGTAGGCTTCTGTATTTATCAAGCTCTGCATTATAGTTAAGCTTTATTATATATTCACTATCCATTGAATCTATCGCTATATCGATTAGCTTTACTAAGTCATCTAAGTTATAAAATTTGAAATTCTCTTTAATATTTTCATTTTTTATAAGAGCTACAGCATTTTCAGCATAGATAATATAGTCCTTAAGCCTAAGCATATCCTGCTTTGTAACTGTCACCTCATTGATTCTGTTGGAAATTCTGTCTATGTCACGAATATTTTTGAGATAGTTTCTAATGCCTGTCATTTCCATCTCATTTTTATAAAAATATTCGACTAAATCAAGCCTTTCGTTTATATCGCTAGCGTTGACAAGCGGTTTTAGCATGGCATTTTTAAGGTATCTTAAGCCCATAGCTGTCTTTGTATCGTTAAGTATATCAAATAAGGTTTTTGATTTAGTATTATAAGATGAATCAATCTCTAGATTTAGCCTAGTTTGATCATCTAAGACCATTGTCTTAAGATCATCATTGATATTTTCAAACTTAAAGTGCTTCAAATCATTCTTTTGAGTGTATTCTAGATAATTTATAAGATAATAGATAGCAATGGCTTTTCTATATTCATTTTTCTTAAGACTAATATTATGACTCTCTTTTAAAATTACTATGATATCATCAAGGTTTTTATCTACCTTATAAGACTTTACATAGTCAAGCGATTTTTTATTTAGATACTTAATAAGGTCTTCTATATCTTCATAGTCATCATTAATAAAGACTTCGGCAACATTGTACTTAAAAATGCTATCAACTACATCATAGACACTGCCCTTAAGACTATAATCATGAGCATCGATATCACCTGTTAGGTAGTCGCACTTGACGATTGATGCACCCATATCGTCTATATAAAGGAAGATGATATACTTATTTAGCTCTTCTTCGCTTGATGTTGTTCCTGGCGTAACTATTTTTACTATGTCTCTTTTAACAAGGCCTTGAGCTAGTTTTGGGTCTTCTACTTGATCGACAATTATAACTTTTTTATTGTTTTGACCTAGCTTATTGATGTAGACGTCAACAGCTTTAGCAGGCACGCCGCACATAGGCGCTCTCTCATCTAGACCGCAGTCGCGTCCTGTTAAGACTAAATCAAGTATCTCGCTCGCTTCAATAGCATCGTCGAAAAACATTTCGAAAAAGTCGCCAATCCTATACATAACTATAGCATCTTGATTCTTTTCTTTAAGTTCTACATACTCCCTCATCATAGGAGATAATTTGTCTTTATCAATCTTCAACTTTCTCACCATTCATAGAAAATGATTTAACATCATTTATTTTTACTTTAATAATATTACCAATGTCTTCTTCATTTGCTTTAAAGTTTACTAATTTAAACTCTTCGGATCTACCTGAGTAGAAATTTTCATCTTTTGAAGATTTTCCTTCTACTAATACATTTAGTGTTTTACCTAGGTATTTCTTGTTCTTTTCTAAGCTAATATCGTTTTGTACATCAATAAGTTTTTGTAATCTAGCGTTTTTAATATCATCAGGAATTTGATTTTGCATCTTAGCAGCAATAGTACCTGGTCTTATTGAATATATAAATGTAAACGCTTGATTGTAGCCAACTGTTTTAACTAGCTCAATAGTATCTTCAAAATCCCTATCACTTTCGTCTGGAAAGCCTACTATGAGGTCTGTAGATAAGGCAATATCACGTTTTAAGGATTTAATAAGCTCTATCTTTTCCAGATAATCTTCTCTAGTGTATTTTCTATTCATAAGCTTAAGTATTCTATTTGAACCTGATTGCACTGGTATGTGCAAGAACGGCATAAGTTTATCTATCTCATCAAAAGCATATATAAGCTCTTTGGATATATCCTTAGGATGAGATGTCATAAATCTAATTCTCTCAAGTCCATCGATATCAGCAATCTTATAGATAAGCTCAGTAAATGAAATTTGAGGCTCTAATGTTTTTCCATATGAGTTAACATTTTGGCCAAGAAGTGTCACTTCTTTTACGCCTCCATCAACAAGGTGCTTAATCTCAGCCATTATATCCTTTGCCTCTCTTGACACTTCCCTGCCTCTAGTGTATGGTACAATGCAATATGTACAAAAATTATCGCAGCCATACATAATATTGACGTAAGACTTGAAATTATATCTTCTATTTTGGCCAATCTTTTCTCTTGTCTTTAGATTGATTTGGTCAATATTGATAACTTGTTTTTTTGTAGATAGATGTTCTTCAAGAAGTTCTTCTAAAATGGCAATGGAATTAGTTCCAAATATAATGTCGACATGTTTGAATTTTTCTTCTAGAAACTCTCTTGAAGAGTCAATCTCCATTACACAGCCGCAAACCATAATGATCTTTTTTAAATTATTTGCTTCCATTAGGTGTTTTAAGTCGCCTAAATTTCCTAATAGTTTATTCTCTGCATTTTGCCTAACAGCGCATGTATTGAATATAACTATGTCAGATTCAATCATATCATCTGTCTCTACAAAGCCTAGATTTGATAGTATCCAGCTTATAGACTCGCTGTCACGCTCGTTCATCTGACATCCATAGGTTTTAATCATAAAGCTTGGTGATTTTTTATATTTACTTTGATATTCATCGATATATTTTTTTATACTATTCAATATATGTCTTACTCCTAACTAATTAAAGGCACGCCTAGGCGTGCCTTTAAAAATCAATTATTATTGTTCTTCTGATTCAGAATTTTCTATTGCATTTTTAAATAACGCACCCATATCTTCTGATAAGTCATCATTTTGTACAGGTAATTCTTTTACTTCAGCTTCCTTTACTTCTTTTCCTTCAACTTCAGGTTTTTCTTCTTCATGAACTTCTTCAGCTGCTGGAGCTTCTTCTTCGTATTCTTGTTCTTCTTCTACTGGTTCTTCAAGTCTTCTCTTAGATACGCTAACCTTCTTGTCTTCATGAATTTCAGTAATCATAACTTCGAAGCGATCGCCAACTTTTAATACGTCTTTTGGATCATTAACTCTCTTATGAGAAATTTGTGAAACGTGTAGTAAAGCATCTACGCCTTCCATAATTCTAACAAAAGCACCGTATGATTCAATATTAACAACTTCAACTTCAACAACATCGCCTTCGTGGTATTTTTCTGTAAATACTGTCCATGGTTCAGGTACTGTTTGTTTTAATCCAAGTGAAATTCTATTTCTTTCTTTATCTACTGATAAAACTTTAACTTCAATTTCTTCACCTTGTTTTAAAACTTCCTTAGGATTTCTAATTCTTCCCCATGTAAGGTCTGTGATGTGTACTAATCCATCAATTCCGCCTAGATCAATGAAAGCACCATAATCAACGATTCTAGCTACTACACCTTTGACTATTTCTCCTTCTTTGATGTTTTCCCAAGCTTCTTCTCTCTTCTTATCAAGTTCTTTCTTTTCAACAGCTTTTCTAGAGAATACTAATCTTCTTTTATTTATATCAACGTCGATAATTACAACGTCTAGATTTTGTCCAACAAATTCTTCAAGGTTTTCTTTATATCTAACTGATACTAATGAAGCTGGTATAAATCCTTGGATTCCGCTATAGTTAACAATCAAGCCACCTTTAGTGACAGATTTAACTTTTACAGAAACTACTTCGTCTCTTTCCTTAACTTCTTCAATCTTTTCCCAAACTTCCATTTCTTTCAACTTCTTAGTTGATAGAACTACGTTACCTTCTCCATCGTCAATCTTAACTACATAAACTTTAATCTTATCGCCTTGTTTATATAGATCCTTTGGATTAACATCTTCTTCAGCTAGGTCTTCTTTTTTGATTATACCGTCGCTTCTAAAGTTGATGTTAACACTAACATCGTTGTCAGTTACATAAAGAACTTCACCTTCAATGATTTCGCCTCTTGATATTCTCTTGAAAGAATCATCAATAGCTTTAATCATTTCATCTTTTTTTGTTTCTTTAGCATCCTCCTTTTTCATTGTTTCATCGTGGTTTAAATTTTCCATTACTTTAATTGCCTCCTTAATTATATCATCAGGTACCGAAGCACCTGCTGTAATACCAATATTATAATCTGGTTTTATTAAACTCATGTCCAGCTCATGAATATTTTCAAGTAAATATGTTTTAGGATTAATAGTTTTCGAAATCTCATACAATTTTTTAGTATTTGAACTGAAATTTGATCCAAAGACTAAAACCATATCTACTTTATTTGCAAGCTCCCTAACAGCCTTCTGTCTGTTTTCAGTAGCATTGCATATAGTGTTAAATACAAGCACATCCTCATTACGCTCTTCTAAGCACTTTGACATCTTATCAAATTTATCATGAATAAATGTTGATTGTGCAAAGAATGCAATATGATTTAAGCCAATAATTTCTTTAGCTTCATCTAAATCCTTAATGACGATTGCTTCTGTTTTAGAATGAGAAACTATAGCTTTTACTTCTGGATGTTCTTTATCACCCGCTATAATAACATTATAACCTATATTTGAATATTTTTCCACTAATTCGTGAATATTTTTTACTTTTATACAAGTTGTATCGCAAATATTTTTATGATTATCCTCTAGGAGCTTAGTGTTTTCAATGGTTTCACCATGCGCGCGTATGATTATATTATTTGAAAATATTTTTTTATAATCATCAATTTTTTTTAGCCCACGTCTAGAAAAATCATCGATAACTGTTTGATTGTGAATTAAGTCACCAACTATCTCCGCTTCTTTGTTTTCTTCTAAAAACTCATTTGCTTTTTTTACAGCCAATCTAACACCTGAACAAAAGCCGTAGTACTTTGCTAAATATATCTTCATTATAATGATACTATCCTATCCATTAAGTTTTCGGAGAAATCTCCTTCTAGCTTTTCAAATTCATCTACATCAATTATTTCACCAAAAGTTATTTTAACTTTAGAAAAAATTTTGTAGCTCGATTCAATATGGCAAGGAACTATGTTTGTGCCAGTTCTTTTTGCAATCAAGTGTATGCCATCTTTTGCCTTTGCTGTTCCATCAACATTTCTAGTGCCTTCTGGGAAGAAAATCAAATTATTGCCATTCTTAAGTGTTCTCATAACATCTTTTATAGCTTTGATATCAGCTTTTTCCCTATCTACTTTTATAGCGTTAGATTTATTAAGTATAAACCTTGTAAATGGGTTTTCGTAAAGTTCTTTTTTTGCGAAGAAAGCTACGTTTGTACCTAAATTCATCGCTACAAATATGGGGTCCCAGTTTGATCTATGATTGCCTGCGACTATAAAATTTGTATCTTGTTTTAAATTTTCCTTGCCTTTTATTTCAAATCTGAATAATATTCTGCAAATTATTATTCCAACAAATCTAATGACTTTATACATTATTTATCTCCATTTATATAAGAAAGCATAAGCTCAACTGTTTCTTCGATGTTCTTATCATCTGTATTTACTTCTATAGCGTCACTTGCTTTTACAAGTGGATCTACTTCCCTATGTGAGTCGTAGTCATCTCTACGGATAAGGTCCTTTTTGATGTCATCAAAATTAACGTCTAAACCTTTTTCCAAGTATTCTTTGTATCTTCTTTTAGCTCTTACGTCAGCTGAAGCTGTTAAAAAGAACTTGAAGTCGGCATCCTTTAATACAACTGTACCTATATCACGTCCATCCATAATCACAGATGATTTAGAAGCTATCTCTCGCTGCAAACTTACTAGTCTTTTTCTTACATCTCTATATTGACAAACATAGGAAACGTTTTTATCGATACGCTCGTTTCTTATCTTATCATCAACACAAAGCCCATCTAGGAAGATATGGTTTTCAAAATAATCTATCTTAGTTTTTTCAGCTAAGGCCACAACATCTTCTTCAGATTTAGGATCAATATTATTGTTTAAAACCTTTAGTGTTAGTGCTCTATACATTGAACCGGTATCAACATAATTAATCTTAAGTTTTTCTGCTAATAGCTTAGCTATAGTGCTTTTGCCAGCACTTGTTGGACCATCTATAGCCACTTTTATGTTATTACTCATATATTTATCCTTTCTTAAGCTTTGCGTTTTACCTATATATACATCTTTTTTTTCTATGTCATCATTATAAAATACACTTAGTCTAATAACACCTAGCATCTGTCCTTCCACAAGCATTTCGTTTATACATATCAAAGCTGTATCATTTAAACCAATGTATCTAGCAGCAAGAGCTGGATATGCCTTGTCTAAGTCTTGAGTCACTGTGAATAAAATGCATTTAATCTCTTTTTTATCTAAATTATTTACGTTTATTATCTCTTCTAATAAAACTTTGCTTTGATTAATTATTGAACTAGCCGTATTTTGAGCATCTACTGCTCCTCTAATTACTACCACACCATCACCTACTCAATGCTCATTGCTGCTTGATAAGCTGTTGAAAACGCTATTTGTAAGTTATATCCACCTGTTAAAGCGTCTATATCTAAAACTTCACCAACTATATATAGCTTATTTACTAATTTTGATTCCATAGTCTTAGGATCAATTTCCTTTACATTAACTCCGCCTGCAGTGATTATCGCTTCATCTATATCTCTTAAAGAGTTGTACTTAAGATTGAAGTGTTTAAGATTATTAATTATGGCAGCTCTTTTAAGTTTTGTAATATCACATGCTTTTTTATAATAATCTAAGTCAATATCTTTTAGAAATATATTTATTAATTTTTTTGGAAGAAGCTTCTCTAGGACCTTGCCAATGGATTTTAAGTGCTCTTCTTCAAATAGCATTAGAAGCTTATTATCTAGCTGTTCTTCATTTAGTGCAGGTTTTAGATCTAAATAGATAGTATAATCTTCATCATCTTTCATATATGAGGATGCGCTCAGTATTATTGGGCCAGATATACCAAAATGAGTAAAGAGCATCTCTCCAAATTCAGTAAATATAGTCTTTTTCTTTTGATTTATGACTTTTACTTCTACATTTCTAAGTGATAGTCCCATAAGCTCAAGTCTATCCTCTTTACTTAAATTTGTGTTCATTGCAACAAGTGAGGCCTTAATTGGCTTTATACTATGTCCAAACTTTTGCGCAAGTCTATAGCCATCGCCATTAGAACCAGTTACTTTATAGCTCATTCCTCCACAAGCAATTACAAGGTTTTTTGCATAATCTACTCCAGAATTAGATATTATTTTAAATAAATCTTCATTTTTTTCTAAATCTTTAACTGTGCTTTCATTTTTAAATTCTATATTCGAGTCCTTTATAAGCTTCTTAAACAATTCAATTATTTCCATGGCGTCATCCGACTGAGGGAATACTCTATTGCCTCTTTCAACTTTAGTTTTTACGCCATTGTCATTAAAAAATTTAATAAGATCATTAGCCGAATAATTATTTAATGAGCTATACATAAACTTTTCGTTGTGAACGATATTTTTAAGTATATTATCATTATCAGAATAATTACAAATATTGCATCTGCCCTTACCAGTTATTCTCAGCTTTCTTCCAGGATATTTATTTTTATCATATAATATTACGCTTTTGCCGCGTTTAGCACAGTTAACAGCAGTAAAAAGACCTGCAGCTCCTGCACCAACGACAGCGACATCATATACTTTATTCATTATTTATCTTCATAAGGATCAAAATCGTATATGTCGTATGACTTATAAATCCTTTCCATTTCTGTTAGATAATCTTGTGTTGAATCTAAATTTTTAAAGCTAAGTCCAGCTATAATGATGTTTATCAAAGATAGTGGAGCAACAAAGGAGTCGATAAATAGAATTATATCGTTTTTAGCAATTAAAACTAGGTCGCTGTTCTTAGCGATGGTAGTGTTTGTATTGTCTGTAAGAGATATAACCTTGCTTCCCTTTGATTTGGCGTATTTCAATATACTTACTGATTTTTTAGAATATCTTGGATAGCTTATACAAAAGAATGTATCTTTTTCATTCATGTGTAGCATGCTCTCAAATACTATATCATCGTCAGAATTAATAATGATCGCTTCTTTGCCCATTAATTTCAAATAAAAGCAAAAATAATTTGCTAAAAATGAAGAGGTTCTTAAGCCTAGTACAAATATTTTTCTACTATTGTTTAAAATGTCTATACCTTCAAATAGCTTTTCTGTGTCAAGATCATTTTTTAATCTCTTCACGTCGTGAGCGTCAGTTGCTAAACATGACTCAACAAGCTCATCCATAGTTGTTATCTCTCTAAGCTTAATTCTGTCAATGTTTGATAGACTTATCTTAGCTAGCTCGTGTATATCATCTTTCAATTCTTTGTATCCATCATAACCAAGTAATGTTGCGAATCTTACTACTGTTGACTCACTTAAGCCTAGTTCCATAGCAAGTTTTTGAGCTGTTTGGAAGGTCGATTTGTGAAAATTGTTGAGAATATAGTCAGCAATTAACCTTTGACCCTTACTAAATTGCTTTTTGTTTTGTTCAATTCTATAAATTAGATTTTTCTCCATCATCTTCACTCCTCTTCTCTAAAATATATGTTTTACATGGTTTATTCTTTTGATTAATAAACTCTAATTTGATAACATTAAATATTTTTTGATCTAAACTTTTTAAATAATCATAAATCTTACTATCTTCCAGGCTGCCTTCTTCGTGGCCAGGATATGTAGTTATCATAATGATTGCACCATAGTTAAGTCTTACTAATAGCTCTTGTATAGAACTCATAGTAGTATCTAGTCTTGTTACTAGATTTTTATCAGCTCCAGGTAAGTAGCCTAGGTTATATATAGCAAAGTCAATATTTTCTCTTATATCCGATAAATCATCGTGACTTTTATTTAAATAAATACAATTCTTATATGCGTAAGACTCTAATAGTGATCTTGTATTTTCTATTGCCTTTGTTTGTATATCATAAAGATATAGCTTTTCATAATTTGGCGCGTTTTTCAAAATTCTTAAGCTGTCGTAACCATTGCCGCAAGTCATATCAACAAGTATCTTCTTATCTTTAAGAAAAGTTTTTAATAAGTAATCAATAAAATGATTAGTGTTATCTAAGAATTTATATTTCATCTAAACGATTCAACTTCTTCCTTTGATAGTCTTCTGAATTCTCCGACCTTTAGTTGGCCTAATTCTAGAGTGCCTATCTTAACTCTTTTAAGCATAAGGACCTTATATCCTAAGACTTTAAACATATTTCTAACTTGATGATTTCTTCCTTCACATATCGATATAGATACTAAGGAGCTGTCATCATATACATTTAGCACTTTTACTATGCTTGGAGCTGTCTTAACTCCGTCTAGATATACGCCGTTTCTTAATTTGTTAAGATCATTCTTATTAGGAGCCTTATCTAGCTTAGCTATATATTCTTTATATATTTCATTTTTTGGATGCATAATGCCATTGGACCATTGACCATCATTTGTTAAAAGCAACAAGCCAGTAGTGTTTGCGTCTAGCCTACCAACTGGATAAATCCTCTTTTTTATCTTGTAATCATATAAATCAGAAATAATGTTTTTAGCATATTTATCTTTTAGTGTTGTTACGTAGCCTAGTGGTTTGTTTAGTGCAATGTATATTTTTTTATCTTTATCCACGGAGACTACTTCACCGTTTAACTTTACTACATCACTTTCTGGATCGACGAAGAACGGCATCTTCTCAACCACTTTATTATTTACTCTTACTCTCTTTTTTTCAATAAGTTCGTCTGCCCTTCTTCGAGACACTTCTGCATTTTCAGCTACAAACTTATTCAGTCTCACTTTCTCCATTGTCTTGCCTTTCTATATTTATATCCATGTTTATATCTGGAAGCTCAGATAAATCTTCTATGCCAAAGCTTCTTAAAAAGATATCACTTGTCCCATAAAGTATTGGCTTGCCAGGTGTATCAAGTCTGCCTACTTCTTCTATTAAGCCTCTGTCAAGCAAAGTGTTAACAGGACCGTCTGACTTTACAGATCTTATTTTTTCTATTTGCATCTTAGTAACTGGTTGTTTATAAGCAATTATTGATAGCGTTTCGATAGATGCATTGCTTAGATTATTTTTTGGCTTTTCACTCAGTAGTTTTTTAACGTAATCAAAGTATATGTCTCTGCTAATAAGCTGATAAGAGCTATTCATTCTAATGATTTTTAATCCATCATTTGATGAATCCATTTCACTTCTTAGATCTCCTATAGCTCTTTCAATTTCATCAATATCTACTTCACATATATCGCTAATAGTTTTAATATCCAGAGGATCTCCCCATGCAAATAGCAATGCTTTAATTATTTCTTTTATATCATTCATGATTATCACCCAAGTATGTAAAATCTATATCTGAGAATGTTGCTTCTTGTTCGTAGCTAATAACTTTGTTTTGTATAAGCTCTAAAACGCTGATAAACAAGGTAATTACATAAGCTACGTCCACTATTTCAGGAATAAACTCACTTAGTTTTACTTTTTTATTTTTCTTAAATTTTTTAACAATATCATTAGTCATCTTTTTGACGCTATATTTTTCTCTACGTATGCTGCTAGGTTCTTCTTTGATAATTGTTCTCTTATTAGTCAAAAGTGATACAAGTACTTTAGATAGATTGTTCAAGTCAAAGTTAAGGTCAAGAGCATCATCTTTTTCATCAATCTCATCCATTGGCTTAAATACAAAGTTATTCGACTCTTCATACATTGTGTTTAAGTACAGAGATACATCTTTAAATATCTTGTATTCAAGAATATTTTTACTAAGTTCTAGACGTGGATCTTCCTCAATATTATCCTTTTCTACTGGTATAAGCATTTTCGATTTTATCTCCAGCAATCTTGATGCCATAACTAAAAAGTCACTGCTCATCTCGACATCTATCTCTTGTGAAGTATTGATATAGTCAAGAAATTTTTCTGTTATTTCATTGATGGGTATATCGAATATATCCATCTTGTCCTTATCTATTAGTTCTAATAGTACATCAAAAGGACCTTTATAGCTGCTTATTTCAACGTTATACATCAGACTATCTTTCCTATCAGATTAATCATAAAATTAACCATTGGTATAAGTATTTTATCAAGATTATCAGTCATTATTAGTAATAAGAGTAGTATATATCCATATTTTTCGTACTTTATTAGATAATACTCATACTTTGGTGGTAAAAATGAAAACAACAGCTTTGATCCATCTAGTGGTGGAATAGGAATAAGGTTAAATACGCCTAAAACTATATTGAACCAGAATATATTCATAAATAGCTCAAATACGAAGTCATTTAGCCTTATATGTTTCATAATAATTACTGAAATTATTGCCAAGATAAAGTTAGTTAATACACCAGCAATAGAGACGAAGAAAGTACCTTTTTTTCTGTCTCTAAAGTTATTTGGGTTTATCATAACTGGTTTTGCCCAACCGAATTTGAAGAAAATCAAACAAATAGTTCCGATTGGATCAAGATGATGAAGTGGATTTAAAGATAATCTACCATCGTTTTTTGCTGTCTCATCACCACAAAGGTATGCTGCGTATCCGTGTGCCATCTCGTGAGGTATTATTGCAACAAGCACAGCTATTGTTCTTATAATAATATCTTGTAAATTAATATCGCCAAACATTATCTAATCACCTCTAAAATGTGCTTTTCTTTTATAGCTTTGTCGCCATAGATGGCGCTAGCTTTTAAACTAGCTAATTGTTCAGAACTTAGTTCTTTATTTGATCTTATTGTAAATAATAAGTCGCCTTTATCAATCTTATCACCAATACATTTTTCATTTATTAAGCCAACTGTGTAATCAATCTTGTCTTCTTTCTTTAACCTACCTGCGCCTAATTCATTAAGCGTCTTCGCTATGTCTTTAAGCTTATATGAGCTTAAGTAGCCACTAGTATCTGCTAAAATCTCAGTTTCATATCTAGCCTTATCAAATTTATTAATGTTTTCAATATATGATATATCTCCACCTTGATTGTAAACAAATTTTAAAAACATTTCAAAGGCTTCTCCGCTATCTAAAACTCGTTTTATACTATCTTTTACTTCATCATAATCTACATTTTTAAGATTTAGTAAAAGTTCGTAGACTATATGATTTATTTCATCATATATATCATCATAATCTTTATAATTACCATTTAAAAAGTCAGCTACTTCTATAATCTCTAGATTATTTCCAGCTCTCTTACCAAGAGCCTTATTCATTGAACTTATTATACAAGTAGTTTTTCTATTGAATGCTTTGGATATATTAAGCATAGCGTCACAAAGCTCTTTTGCTTTATCAAAGCTCTCCATAAAGGCTCCTGTACCACATTTAATATCTATAAGCAAGGAATCATTCCTAAAGCTGAATTTTTTACTAAGTATAGATGATGCTATAAGAGGAATTGAGTCGACACTTGCACAAACATCTCTTAGTGCATATAAAATTCTATCTGCTTTAGCAATATTTTCTGATTGACTGACTATGAAAAAACCTAAGTCATTAGCAGTTTTTTCTATCCACTCATCGCTTTGGTCAACCTTAAATCCAGGAATTGATTCTAATTTATCAAGAGTGCCGCCTGTAAAACCAAGGCTTCTGCCGCTCATCTTTAAGAATTTATATCCCATAGAAGCAAGTATTGGACCAAGTATTAAGCTTATCTTGTCGCCTACTCCACCAGTTGAATGCTTATCAAGAATTTTTGAGTCTACTCCATCGAAATCAATATATTCACCGTTATCAATTATTGCTTTTGTTAAGTAATAAGTTTCTTCGTCGTTAAGTCCATTTAAAAATATTGCCATAAGTAGACTTGATGTTTGATAATCAGCTATAGATTCGTCTAGAATACCTTTTATAAAAAAATCAATTTCATTCTTATTTAATAATTTTTTATCTCTCTTTTTCTCAATGATGTTAATTATGTTCATTTTTACTCTTTATATAGTCATATGCATAATTAATTGCTATGATTGAGCTTGCGTTTTGAACTTCGCCATACAATACTTTCTTTCTAAGCTCTTCGATTTCAATTTCTTCTACTTCTATAAACTCACCGTCATCAAGATTTTGTTCTGTTTTAACTAAGTCTTCAGCTAAAAATAAATCTATCTTTTCGTCAGAATAACCTGGTGATGTATAGAACTCCATAATGTATTTAGGATTTTCACATAAGTATCCTGTTTCTTCTTCAAGCTCTCTACTTGCAGCTTGTACTGGAGTTTCTTGAATTTCAACTAATCCAGCTGGTACTTCTAACAAAGTTTTTTCTACAGCTTTTCTAAATTGTCTTACCATTAAAAGTTTTGTGCCCTTAATTGCAATGATAACAACAGCAGGTTTGTGCTCAACTATCTCTCTTTTTGAATATTTTTTATTAGGCATTTCAATAGTATCAATACGTAAACTTAATATTTTACCTTGATAAATTTTTTCGCTTTTTAATGTTTTTTCTACTTCAATATGTTCCATTCTAGTCCTCACTTTTTAATAATTCTTTTGCATTTTTTATTGCTATATCACTTATCTTACCTGAGCTTAGTAGCCTTGCTAGTTCAATCACTCTTCCGTCGTAATCTAGTTTTTTAACGTGACTTATAGTTGCCTCGCTATCGCTAGCTTTTTCTACTAGGTAATGTTCCTCTGCTTTAGCTAATATCTGTGGTAAGTGTGATATTGATATTATTTGATATTTATCTTTTAATTCTCTAAGTTTATTTGCAAGGCAGCTAGCAGTGTATCCGCTAAGCCCTGCATCTATCTCATCAAAGATGATTGTGTCAATATTGTCAAAATCAGCACCTAAGTTCTTAATTGCAAGCATTAATCTTGACATTTCACCACCAGAAATGATTTCGCTTATGGGTTTAACTGATTGACCTTTATTTGCGCTCATTAAGATTTTAACGTCATCATAGCCATAATCTTTCATAGTTTTCTTTGTTTCGACTGAAATCTCAACTTGAATATTGCTCATATTTAGCGTTCTTAACTCATCTTCAAGCATCTTTGCGATTGTTTTAGCAAGAGCTTTTCTTTTGAGACTTAAATCACTCGCTTTTTCATCATAAGATTTTTTATCTTCAATTAATGACTTTTCTAATGCTGCTTTTTCTAACTCTATATTTCTTATTTCATTTAGCTTATTATCTAGGTCTTCTCTATATGCGTTTATTTCAGCAATACTATTGCCATATTTATACTTAATTTTATTTATCTCATCTAGCCTCTTACTTAATTCATATAGCCGTTCTTGATCGTAGTCAATAGAGTCTGAAAAGTATTTTATCTCTTCATTTATATCCTTAATAAGCTCTTGATAGTCCATAAGTTTTTCATACCAAGCCTCAGCGTCTTTTGAATACTCTTTTAAGTCATCGACTAAATTACTCGCGTCGGATAAGATTGAATCTACGCTGTAATTTTCACTATCTCTAAGCATTTGATTTATATTATATGCAGTCTTTTTGATATCTTCACTCGAGTTTAATCTTTTTATCTCAGTCTCTAGCTCTTCATCTTCTCCATCTAAAATTTCAGCTTCGTCTATTTCATTTTTTTGAAATTCTATAAAATCTATTTGATTATCGATATCTTTTTGATTCTTAGGAAGCTCTTTTAAGCGCTTATTGCTTTTTTCTATCTTTAAATATAATTCATTTATTTCTTTGAGCAAGGCCTTATATGTTTCATCACCAAAATAATCAAGTATATATATATGTTCATTTTTGTCAAGCAGTGTAAATTGCTCTTTCTGTCCTAATATATTAATACTTAAAGCACTTATTTCGCTTAAATCCTTCAGACTTACGCTTATACCATTGATATAATTTTCACTATGCTTATCTCTATATATAATCCTCTTTAAAATAAGTGGACTCTTTAGTTTAGCATTTAGAATAGAATTTACTTTAGCTAGTTTTTTATTATCTATATCAATATGAGCTTCTATGCTTGATGCATCATAGCCGTCTCTTATTTGATTTTTACTAGCTTTTGCGCCTAGAACTACAGCTAAGGCATCTACTATGATGGATTTACCACTACCTGTTTCTCCAGAAATAGCTGAGAATCCATCGTTGAAATCAAGATTTAATGAATCAATTATAGCAAAATCTTTTATATATAATTTACTAAGCATTTCTTCACCTACTTAAAGATTCTTTAACCAATCTTCTTATATCGATATTACTGTGATTATCATCTCTTGTAAATAGAGCGAGATACTCAATATTTCCTTCTCCTCCCTCTATAGGCGACTTGCATATATCATTTAAATATATACCTTTCTCCCTTAAAGATAGAATCACATTATTTATTGCGTTTATATGTAATTTAGCATCATTAAATATGCCGTTTTTTCTCTTTATCTTGCCTGACTCAAACTGAGGCTTAATTAAGACTATAAGCTTTGTATCCTCTTTCACAAGTATATCAAAAGAATCTCTTAATAAGGTCAATGATATAAAGCTAAGATCAGATGTCACTATGTCAAAGTCTTCATCAAAAGCTTCATTGCTAATATTTCTAGCATCAAAAGATTCATATGAAATGACTTTTTCGTTATTTTTTAATGATGGATGCAGTTGATTTTTTCCGACATCTAGTGCATATACTAAACGCGCCCCACGCTTCACTAAAACGTCTGTGAATCCTCCTGTTGATGAGCCTATATCAATACATGTCTTGTCATTAATATCAAGCTTAAAAGCCTCTATAGCCTTAATTAGCTTTAGAGCACCTCTAGATACATACCTTGTTATGTCGTTATCTGAGTCAATATCTATACTGTCATCTTCTTTGACATCATAGCTAGGATCTAGTAAAGCTTTACCATTAACTAAAACAAAGCCAGCTAAAACTAATTTCTTAGCCTTAGTTCTGCTGTCAATATTTTTAAACTCACTTAAATATTTATCTAATCTCATACTATTTATTCTTCTTAAATATCTTTTTAAATTTTAAAATTACTTTTGATAGAGCAAAAATAATATCTCGATACTTTAACATTGCTACAGACTTGCCTAATGACTTGCCGCCAACTGTTGCAGCAGCAACAGATGCAGTTATTAAAGTCCCTAAGATGGCAACATTAACATTATCAAAATGCAAAGCTATCTTTGTCAAAAGTGTCGCACCTAATGCACCTGAGATAATGCCCGCCATATCACCAATTACATCATTGCAAAAACTTGATACTTTATCGGCATTTTTAATTAGTCCTATGGCGATTTTACCTTCTTCAATATTATTTGATGCCATAGCATGAAATAGTTTTTCTTCTGCTGTTGTAACACTTACCCCAATAATATCAAACAATATACCTATTATTATTACAAGTAAAAGAAGTATAACTCCAACTAAAATTCCAACGTCTGCTAATAATATATCAATTATAGAAGAAAGTATTATAGACATGGCAAAAGTAAGGATGGTAATGAATAGCGTCCATTTCAAATCACTTTTACCAGCTTTATGTTTTTTATCTTTATTTAATTTATCTATGCTTTTATCTTTATACTTTTTTTTAAAATCTGAAATTTCTTACACCCCTTATATTTAATCGGAATTACATTGTTATTATACCATAAACAAAGCTTATATACAACAAAAAAAGCTGATAGTAATCTATCAGCTTAGTGGAAACTAAAAAAGTAAATATTACGGCTTAGGTCCAGTTGGTTTTCCCTTACTAAGGCTATATGTCACCAATCATAGCGGTTTCCCATTAATTTAGTAATTATATTGTCGCCAAATATAATACTGGATTGCCACTTAGTCCGCACTGTAATCCCTTTTTAGTCATCTTACGATTTAGTCTAGAAGTTTTCCCAAACAGTATTTTATATCCTTAGCCTCTTTTGCAATTTAGGTTTCGATAACTTTTCTTATTGATCTTTGGCCACAAGTTCAATAAAAAGACCTTATCATCCGCACTAGATCACTCAAGGCAAGCTACACTATTTAAAAAATAGGTCTACATAAGATAAATCTTACGCCTCCGCGACAGCAGGGTCAACGCCTACATGCCGTTGTAGATCGCCCCATCTGCCTTACTCTCAAAGAATGCCCATGACTGGGCGTCACAAGCACAAATCAAGAACTTCATCGATACGCTCTTTGGCGGATTTTTAGCCCCGCCTTCATGATATAGAATACTGACTAGAATACTACACCACTATGATAATTATACTATAATAGATGTATTTTGTCAATTAAAATAAGCTTATCTGATTGGTATCATGCATGTCTTTAAAAAAGTTAATTGATTTTAAATATGCGATTACCGTAGCATTTACTTGTGTCCTCTTTTGGAAGTCCTCAATAGAGTTAAACTCCTTAAGTTCCCTCTCCCTTATAATGTTATTAGCAGGGTCCTTACCAAGTCCAGCTATAACTGTAAATGGCGGAATGATTTCCCCATCAATTACAGTAAACTTTGTAGCTAGTGATCTATCTAGATCAATTGGTGATATCTTTATATTTCTTAGCTCCATCTCTTTGACTACTTCTGCTAATGACAATAGGTCCTCATCTTTTTTCTTTGGATGAGGATTTTGGGTAATCTCTCTTACTATGGCATCCAAGTTTTCAAGTCTATGAACAAGAGCATCATAATCAAAGTCATTTATCTTTTGTGTAAAGTATGTTGCATAAAACGCTTGTGGGTAATATACCTTATACCAAGCAAGTCTATAGCTCATCATAACATAGGCCGCTGCGTGCGCCTTTGGGAATAGATAAGATATCTTATGACAGCTGTCAAGATACCACTCAGGAAGTGGATACTTTTTAATCTCATCCTCATAATTTATAATTATAGTTTCATTGTCAACTATTTTCTTTTGTATTAATGGTTTTCCTTTTCTAACGAACTCCATAATTTTGAATGCAGTAGATTTATCCATGCCGGCATCAATTAATTGGTTCATGATGTCGTCTCTTGTAGAAATAACTTCAGACATAGGTACGTTCATCTCATTTACAAGCTTTTCCGCGTTACTGTTCCACACGTTTGTACCATGTGAAAGACCACTTATTCTTACTAAGTCTGAGAATGTTTTTGGCTTGGTATCTTTAAGCATACCTCTAACGAAGTTTGTACCAAATTCAGGTATGGCAATAGTGCCAACTCCAAACTTTAAATCATCGCTATTAATACCTAGGGACTCTGTTGATGAGAAGAGTGATAGTACTTTTTCATCGTCAAAAGGTATATCTTCAATTTTGGTATTAGTTAAGTCTTCAAGATTTTTGATTATGTTTGGAACATCATGACCAAGTAGGTCAAGTTTAAGTATCTTACCGCTTATCGAATGATAATCAAAATGAGTTGTTATTATATCAGTTCTCATATCGTCAGCAGGTTTTTGCACTGGAGTAAAGTCTAGTATGCTCTTATTTTTAGGTACTACCATTACCCCGCCAGCGTGTTGGCCAGTTGTTCTCTTTGAACCTTTTATCCTTTTACTTAAGAACATTGCATGCAAATATGATATACTCTTGTTTTTCTTTTCAAGATAGTCTAAGATACAAGCGGCAGCAGTCTTATCAGCTAGGGTACCAATAGTACCTGCTCTAAACACAAAGTTTTCGCCAAATATCTTTTCAGTATTTTTATGAGCTGTCAGTTGATAATCGCCAGCAAAGTTTAGATCTATATCTGGCTCTTTATCACCGTTAAAGCCAAGGAAAACCTCGAATGGTATCTTTTGTCCATCCCTATTCATCTCGTGTGAACATACAGGACAGTTTTTACGAGGAAGGTCAAAACCTGAGTCATATTTCGGATCATCAACAAATTCGCTGTGTTTACAATTTGGACAAACATAGTGCGGTATTAATGGATTAACCTCGGTTATATCACTCATTGTTGCTGCAAATGATGAACCAACAGAGCCTCTCGAGCCAACTACGTAGCCATCAGCATTTGACTGCAAAATAAGCTTTCTTGCTATGATGTATAAAACGGCATAACCGTTGCCAATTATTGAATCAAGCTCCTTATCAAGTCTCTTCTTGACAATCTCAGGAAGAGGCTCTCCATATATGCTCGTAGCTTTGTTATAGCAGCAGTCCCTTAAGTCTTTATCAGAATTTTCTATAAATGGCGGAAAGGTATCCTTAGGAATTGGTCTGAAATTTTCAAATTTTTCTGCAAAAGCAAGAGTATTATCAATAACAATTTCCTTAGCTTCTTCTGCGCTTAAATATGGAAAATTCTTTAAAAGTTCTTTTGTAGTTTTAAAATAATGATCTGTATTATTACACTCTTTTCTGCTCCCTACAAAGTTTTTTCTATTAAAAACTAAAACGGATCTATATACACTGTCCTTTTGATCTATATAGTATACATCACCATTAGCAAGGACAGGTATATCTAGCTCTTTTGCATTATCATATAATCTTCTGTTGATGTTTTTAATAGCATCCATTTCATGAAGACTTTCATCTTCTATTAAGTATAGATATTGATCTATCGGCTGAAGTTCGATAAAGTCAAAATACTTCATCATCTCTTTTAATTTATCATTTTCTTCACACCTAATACAAGCATTATATATAGGGCCATTATAAGTGCCGCTACCGATTAAAAGCCCTTCTCTGTTCGCATCTATTTGGCTCTTATATACTATTGGCTGTCTATTATAATTATCAATATGCGATAGCGAAATAAGTCTGTATAGATTTTTTAAACCCACTAGATTTGTAGCAAATATTGATATTTTATAAACATTGTAATAGTTTTGTGATTTTATTTTAGACAAAGCTTCTAGATCATTGCAGCCTTGCTCTTTTAACAAATCTAAAAGCTTTAAGAAGACAAAACCGGTTGCAGTAGCATCATCAATGGCCCTATGATGATTTTCTAGAGTTATGTTGAATAAAGATGTTAGTGTATCAAGTTTATGCTTTTTCAAATCTGGAAGTAAGTATCTAGATAGTTCAAGCGTATCGATATATTCAAAATCAAATTTAACGCCTTTTCTATGCATGGAACTTTTAATAAATGAAATATCAAACTCGGCGTTGTGAGCAACAAGAACTGAGTCTTTACAAAAGTCCATAAACTTTTCTAGTAAATCATCGAAAGATGGGCAGCCTGCTACGGTTGCATCATCAATTGTTGTTAACTCAGTTATTCTATATGGTATATGAAATCCTGGATCATTGAACTCAGAGAAATTATCTATGACCTTACCATCTTGTATCTTCACGGCACCCATTTCAATAATTCTATCGTCAATAGCTGAAAATCCAGTTGTCTCCACGTCAAAAACGACAAAGGTATTCTTATTATCGCCTTTGTAATTATTAACTAGTGATTTTGTATCGTCAAATAGATTTGCTTCAACGCCATATAGAGGTTTAATACCTGTTTCTATAGCAGCATCCATGATTTCTGGATAGCTTTGTACAACATATTTGTCCATAAAACCAATGGACTCGTAGCCCCTCTTTTTAGCTTCTTTAAAGTATTCTTTTGCTGATATGAAACCTTCTTGGCTTGACATTTTTGTGTGAAGACCGATCTCTACTCTTTTAATATCTTCTTCAGCTTCATCTAATTTTTCTTCATTAATAATTTCATAGCTATATATCTTTATACTCATTATATTTTGGAAGAGATTAACATTGCCGCAAAGGTATAGCTTTACTCCATTTTCTATATCATAGTCATAGTCATATTGATCTTCTTTATTCTTTCTAATGAATTTACTAACTCTTATAGCCTCTTCACCATCATCAACGGCAAACTTAAGTAAAGCGTATTCGTCTCTATCAACAAATTCATACTCAAACACTTCTCCTTGTATAGTAATAAAGTCCATATCCGAGCTAATGTCTTTTATTTTAATGCATTTCTTCTTATCTATTTCTTTTTTCTTTCTGAAGAATGATTTCTTTCCGCTCGCTTCAGCGCTTGGCTCACTCTTTTTCTTTTCTTCTTTTACAATTTTAAAGTTTTCACTTATTTGTTCGGCATTGCTCTTTAATTGATCAATAAATTCTTCCTTATTAATAATAATCTCTTTGCATTTAGTTTCTATAGTTTTACCTTCAAAGCTTGAGCATAAAGACCTCATTAATTCTAAATATGGATTTGCATTGAAGCTATCTAACAAAAGCTGATTATCAAGTGTAAATGTATATACATTATCACGGTCTTCACAGTTAAATGATTTATCATCAATATCAGTAAATTCATTTCTTATCGAGTCAAAATATTCATTACATTTAGTATATGTTATTGCATTAATATTTACATCTGATAAAGAGAATTTTAAAAAAGTAGACTTAATAAATTCATCTACTTTTTGGCTTAGACTTTTATCTTTCAAATTATAATAATAAGTTATTTTAAGCGTCTTATCTTTAAGCACAGGGCTTTCAAAAAATATCTTATCTTCATTTGAAAGAAAATCTATATTAATATTCAGTTCTTCAGGTTTAAATAATTTCATCATTGCTTCACATTCTTTCGATTTCTTTTAAGAGCTCTTCTACTACTTCACTTCTATCAAGCTTTTTTATAACCTTACCCTTTTTAAATAGGTAAGCAAATTCTTTACTCATACTGATGCCTATATCGGCATTTTTTGCTTCACCAGGTCCATTAACAGGGCAGCCCATAACTGCTACTGTTATATCTTTTTTAATATTATTAAGTAGTGGCTCAAGCTCTTCGACTATAGGAATAATATTTATCTTAGTTCTAGCACATGTAGGGCATGAAACAAGGTTTACTGAGTCTCTACGTATGCCCAAAGCGCTCAAAATCTTCTTAGCGGCTATAACTTCCTCAAGTGGATCAGATGTTAGCGATACGCGTATAGTGTCGCCTATGCCGTCTTTAAGAAGCGTTCCTATGGCAATAGATGATTTAACTATACCAACGGATGGTGAGCCAGCTTCTGTTAGTCCTAGATGAAGTGGATAGTCGCATAGACTTGAGAACAATCTATTTGCATCGATACATGTATTTACATCTGATGACTTTATAGAAACTTTTATATTATAAAAATCAAGTTTATTAAGCATCTCAACTTGTTCAAGAGCTCCGTAAACTAAGGAATTTTCATTAAGACCCTTATATTTATCAAGTATTTTTTTAGAAATAGATCCAGAATTTGCTCCTACTCTTATAGGCAGATTCTTATCTTTGCATATTTCGACTATTTCTCTAAGTTCAGCTTCTGAATTAAGATTGCCAGGATTTATCCTTATGCAATCATAGCCCTCTCTTGCCGCCATTAGTGCAAGTTTATAATCAAATTGAATGTCGGCGATGACTGGAACATGAATTTTTTTCTTTATTTCGTTTATAGCCTTAGCGTCTTCTTCGTCGTTCACGGCCATCCTTATTATGTCTAGTCCATGATTTTCCATGTCAATAACTTGTTTAACAGTCGCTTCAATATCTTTAGTATCTGTATTTGTCATTGATTGTATTGTTATAGGCGCATCGCCACCAATAGCAACTCCGCCAACAAATATTTTTTTAGTTTTCTTTCTAATTATCATTTAATCAATCCTTTGATATCATTATACGTTACAAATAAGAATAAAAGCATTAGAAGTGAAAATCCGATGATGTTCACAATGTATTCCACTTTTTTATTTGGCTTTATACCAGTTATCATTTCAAATAGGATAAACACAGCCTTTCCCCCATCTAAAGCTGGGAATGGCAATAGATTAAAGAAGGCAAGGTTTATACTAATTAAACCAAGTAAGAACATAACAGAACTAAATCCGACTTTAGCTGCACTCGATATGGTCTTAATGATAACAACTGGTCCTGAAACTTCATTCTTTTTTACTTTGCCTTTAAATGCTCTTCCTAAAAATTCAAACATAGATCTGTAAGCGTATCTACATGTATTTATACTCTCTTTAAATGAACCTAAAAAATCATAACTTACTTTAGGCATTATGCCAAGTTTTTTATACTCAATAACTTGGCCATCGTCTTCAATTGTAGCCAGTTCAGGTTTTACTTCTATGTCTACGAGTTCACCATCTCTTTTTACTCTAAGAGTATCACTTTCATTATTTGAATTAATAATCATATTTCTTAATTCTAAGAATAGTAGTGGCTTTTTACCATTATATGAAATTATTTCGTCATTTTCTTGTATACCGGCTATATATGCAGGTGAATCTACTTCGATTTTATCAATTCTCAAATCTGTATATCCGCTTTGCATATTAACAATTAAAAAAGCTAATATAGCCAAAACTATATTCATAAAAGCACCTGCTAATATAACTACAAGTCTCTTATATGCTTTTGCATTATCAAAACTTCTTTCGTCAGCGCTATCCTCATCCTCACCCTCCATAGCGCAGTAGCCGCCAAGCGGGAAGGCTCTAAGTGAGTAAAGTGTCTCACCTTTTTGCTTTTTGAATATTGCTGGGCCCATACCAACGGCAAATTCATTAACCTTGATGCCAGCCCACTTAGCCACAATAAAGTGACCAAATTCATGAATTGTTACTAAAACTAAAAATACTAAAATTGCTACTATTATACTCATCTATAAATTACTCCTTAAAAAAAACATATTAGTACGAACGGACATACGAGTAAAACACTATCAAATCTATCCATAATGCCTCCATGTCCTGGAAATATGTAACCGTAATCCTTAATATTATAATATCTTTTAAGCTTTGAAAATATTAAATCGCCAAATTGCGCAACAACAGGCGCTAAAATTAAACCTATATAATAATATGGATTTAAATTTAGATTAAAGTATCTTGTATAAAAATATGTAATCGCTACAGTTATGATGTATGAGCCAACAGAGCCTTCGATAGTTTTATTAGGACTTATCCTTTCGATAAGTTTATGCTTTCCAAAAAGCGAGCCAAAGACATAAGCAAATACATCACTTGATATAGCAATTAAAAATATTAGTATAAGTTTATCCCTATCAATAAAGTTGTAGAAGATTGAGAACGGAAATATTATAAAATATGTTGTAAATATCAAACTTACAAAAGTTCTTGATGAAAACTTTTCGTCCACAACACTTATGATTGAGAATATTATACTCATCATCATAAATATGTATTCATTTGGAAATGTGTTTGTATAAGTATTAATGTAAACTAAAATATTAAGTAAAATAGCTAGAGCATAAGAAAAATTTTTTCTTGTATCTGTCATCATGTGTAAGACTTCATATGAAGCGATAGAGGCGCATAAGAACATACCAAATCTATAGATATGGTTCATATCATAAATTATTAATATAAGTAGTAATAAAACCACTACTGAGGTAGCTAGTCTTTTAAAAAAACTCTTCATTATATTCCTCCATATCTTCTATGTCTAAGAGCAAAGTTCTCTATAGCTTCTGCAAAATCTTCTTTATGAAAGTCTGGCCATAGTTTTTGAGTAAAGTAAAGTTCACTGTATGCAGATTGCATAAGCAAAAAGTTTGATAGCCTTTCTTCCCCACTAGTTCTGATTATTAAATCAGGATCTGGTATACATGGGTTGTAGAAGTACTCCTTTAAATCCTCATAAGATTTAATTTCCTTATTATCTTTTTTCGCAAGATTAATAGCCCTAATTATTTCATCTCTCGAGCCATAGTTTAAGCAGATGTTTAGAACAAGGCCAGTATTTTTAGATGTTCTCTCAATTGCTCCATCTATAACCGCTTTTGAGTCAGGATATATTCCATCCAAATCTCCAGATACAACTATCTTAACATTGTTCTTATCTAGTTCATCAATTTGGCTGTTAATATATATAATTATAAGCTTCATTAAAAACGACACTTCTTCCTTAGGTCTCTTCCAATTTTCTTTAGAAAACGCATATAGAGTAAGGTATTTTATGCCTGTATCTGAGGCGTACCTTACATTCTCTATAACCCTATTCATACCTTCTTTGTGACCATAAGTTCTGGGCATATTTCTTTTTTTTGCCCATCTGCCATTGCCATCCATAATTATTGCTACATGATTTAAAATCATAACTATCTCCTTGTAAATAACCCCCCTATAAAGAGGGGGGTTAATATTTTACACTTCCATTAATTCTGCTTGTTTAGCTTTTATAATCTCATCAATCTTATCAGTGTATTTATCAGTTAATTTTTGAGCATCGTCTTCAAAAGTCTTTCTATCGTCTTCACTGATATCTCCATCTTTTTCAGCCTTCTTAATAGCATCCATAAGGTCTCTTCTAAGATTTCTTATAATAATCTTAGTGTCTTCACCTTTTTTAGAAACTATCTTAGTTAGTTCTTTACGTCTGTCCTCAGTTAATTGAGGGAATGGTAAACGAATAAGCTTGCCATCGTTTGACGGTGTTATACCAATGTCTGATTTTTGAATTTCTTTTTCTATTTCTGGTATTGTTGATGCATCATATGGTTGAATAACTAGTAGTCTTGCTTCAGGCGCTGAAACGTTTGCAAGTTGTTGCAGTGGAGTCATTACACCATAATAGCTAACCATAATTTTATCAAGTAGCGCTGGGTTAGCTCTGCCAGCCCTTACTGAGTTAAGATCTTCTTTAAAAACTTCTATTGTTTTATTCATCTTTGGTTCATATTCTTGACTAAATCTATCAGGCATATTAATCCTCCTTTACAATAGTTCCTATCCTTTCACCTTCAACAACTCTGACTATGTTATCAGGGTCATCTATACCGAATACTACTAGCGGTATATTGTTATCCATACATAAAGATGTCGCTGTTGCATCCATTATCTTTAAATTCTTGCTAAGTATGTCAAGATAAGATAATTTATCAAACTTTTTCGCATCTTTATTTATCTTTGGATCGCTGTCGTAGATACCGTCTACACCCTTCTTTGCTAATAGTATAGCCTCTGCATTGATTTCAGCGGCTCTAAGTGCAGCAGTTGTATCTGTTGAAAAGTATGGATTGCCAGTTCCTGCAGCAAATATAACAACCATCTTCTTTTCAAGTTGTCTAATTGCTCTTCTTCTTATATATGGTTCTGCTACAGCTCTCATCTCAATTGATGTTTGTACTCTTGTAAGTACATCCATCTTTTCTAAAGCATCTTGAAGTGCAAGTGCATTCATAACAGTGCCAAGCATGCCCATATAATCTGATGTTGCTCTTTGTATATTAAGTGAGTCTCTTCCTCTCCAAAAGTTTCCTCCGCCAACAACTATACCTACTTCAACACCCATTTCTGTTATAGTCTTTACTCTTTTAGCGATTGACTTGATAACCTCGTTATCGATACCAGTCTTTTCGCTACCAGCTAAAGCCTCACCACTTAATTTTAAGACGATCCTCTTATAAGCCATATATTACTTGCCAATTTGCTTTGCTACTTCAGCAGCAAAATCTTCTTCTCTCTTTTCTAAGCCTTCGCCAACTTCGTATCTAACGAAACGTCTAATCTTGATGTTTTCACCAATCTTAGCAATTTTATCTTTTAATAAATCATTTACAGTTATGCTTGGGTCCTTGATGAATGGTTGGTCTAATAAGCATACTCTTTCATAGAATTTATGCATTCTACCTTCAACCATCTTTTCTGCTATGTTTTGAGGTTTTCCTTCGTTTAAAGCTTGTTGAATAAGAACTTCTTTTTCTTTATCAATAGCTTCTTGAGGAACATCTTCTTCGCATAGGTATTCTGGGTTTGATGCAGCTACTTGCATAGCTATATCTTTAACAAAATCTTTGAATTCATCTGTCTTAGCAACGAAGTCAGTTTCTGAGTTAACTTCTACTAAAACACCGATTCTTCCTGAGTGAATATAAGAAGCAACTAAGCCTTCTGATGCAATTCTAGAAGCTTTCTTTTCAGCTGATGCTAGTCCTTTTTCTCTTAAAAGATCTATAGCCTTATCGATGTCACCATCAGTTTCAACTAAAACCTTTTTGCAGTCCATCATGCCTGCGCCAGTTTTTTCTCTTAATTCCTTAATTAATTGTGCACTTATAGCCATATTTACCTCCTAGTTTTCTTCGTTATTTATTTCTTCTTTTTCTTCTGTTTTTTCTTCAGAACGTTCTTGTTTACCTTGTTTTCCTTCGATAACAGCGTTAGCTAAAGTTTCAGTTATTAACTTAACCGCCCTGATAGCGTCGTCGTTACCAGGTATAGCTATATCAACTTCATCTGGATCGCAGTTAGTATCAACTAAACCAATAACAGGTATACCAAGTATTCTTGCTTCGTTTATAGCTATCTTTTCTTTCTTAGGGTCTACAACAAAGATTAATTGTGGCATTCCGCCCATTTCCTTAATACCATCAAGGTATTTAGATAATTTTTCTTTTTCTGCTCTGATTGTAGCAACTTCTTTCTTAGGTAAAACGCTTAAAGAACCGTCTTCTTCCATCTTATTGTATTCTTCAAGTTTTTTGATTCTACCCTTAATTGTGTTGTAGTTAGTAAGCATACCACCTAACCATCTTTGGTTAACGTAGTACATTTCACATCTTTTAGCTTCTGATTCGATAGCTTCTTGAGCTTGTTTCTTAGTTCCTACGAATAGAACCTTTCCGCCTTCTTCAACAACATCTTTAACCAATTTGTAAGCTTCTTCAACTTGATCAACTGTTTTTTGTAGGTCGATGATATAGATTCCGTTTCTTTCTGTGAAAATGAATCTAGCCATCTTAGGGTTCCATCTTCTAGTTTGGTGTCCGAAGTGAACACCTGCTTCTAATAAGTCTTTCATTGCAATTACTGCCATGTCTTTCTACCTCCAAGTTTTTTTTCTTTACACTTCATTCACCTGCCGCCTTAACTAATGTTTAGCACCTGAGGCGTACATCGTGAAGTGTGCATATTTTTACTAATCAATTATAACATATAAGTTGACAAAATACAAGCATTTTCTATTTAGAAAATAATATTTATCTTTATATTGTTCAATATGATTTATTATTCTATCCTCATTAATAAAAATGGATGCAGAGCTAATATATAGCTTTGCATCCATTAATTAGTAATAAAATATTATTTTTCTAGTTTTATCATGTATCCATTTGCTTGTAGATATGAATTGAACTTCTTATTAACTGCGTTCATATAATATAGCTCATTCAATCTTTCTTGGTCTTTTAATAAGACAGGCCTATTGCCTAGCATCTTTGTTGGAATGTACTTAACTTTGATTTCTTCATCAGAGCTTGGATCTATCTCCAACTGAATTATGGCAGCCTTATCTGCCCTGCCTCCCATATTTGGAAAGATAAAGTTTCCTAAGCTGTAAAAAATAATGCCATCCTTATAATACTCAGTCGCTTCCATTAAATGAGGATGCGTACCAACAACAACGTCAACTCCTGCATCAATTAGTTTATGCGCTGCATTGATATAATCCTTTTCGTTTTTAGGATTACTCAAGCCTTGCCAATGTATCGATAGAATTAGATAATCAACTTGCGACTTAATCTCTTTAATGTATGCTAGTCTTTTGTCAACTTCATATGGATACATACTTACCTGACCAGCCCTTTTGTCTGTAGCAAGCCATGTTCTGCTAGGCACAACTGCATTAAAGGCTATAAAGCCTCAGACTGTTGACAAAGTAGGCATATTTTTTAAAAATTATGCCTACTTTTTTTGCTTAAAACCTCTTAAAATACACATTTGTTGGGTATATATAAGACATAGAAGG
>UQDI01000006.1 GCA_900539725.1 uncultured Eubacteriales bacterium
TAAAAGCCCCTTGCAGGGGCAGAGCAAACCACCGGCTACGCCGGTGGTTATGATTGCAATTATATTTCATTTCTTATATAATAGAATAAAGTAAACGAAGAGAGGTAATATTATGAAGAAGAAAATATTGGCACTTGGCATGGCCATAATGCTACTTGCTAGCCAAGTGAATCTATTTGCAAAGACTGAAGTAAAACAAGTGAAGCTTAGAAACAGAAGCTGTAATGTAATTACTGTTACGGCTGACGAAACTACTGTTTTTAAGGTAGTTAAGCCAAATATGAAGCAAGTCGGTGTTACGAATTTCAAAAACTATATTGCGTCGTACAAGCCAAGAGCAGCGATAAACGCGAATTATTTTGAAGCATACAAGGGCGGCTACTACCCATATGGCACGCAAATGACTGAGGGCAAGATGATAAACATGTCTGGCGATCACGCGAGTCTACTTGTTTTTGATAAAAATAAATTTAAGATAGTACAAGGTTTTCTTCGCTACAATGGTTTTCTTGATGGATTAAGGGAGAATGATTGGACTATACCAAATAAAGCAAACACTTTTGAAATCTGGAATGTCAATGGAAATTTAACAAGCGAAAAAGGTGCTTATGTATACAATTCATATAGAAATGTAGCGACTAAGTTTGGCGGCGGAACTGTTATAGAAGTTGTCGATAATAAAGTAAGTAAAGTATATAAATCATCTGAAAACATGGTTCTACCAAAGAATGGCTACATTATTTACTATGGCAAAGAGGCTTGCGACGATAAATATATTGACGATAGATTTAAAATAGGTAGAACTGTTGAACTTGAATTAGTTTTGTCAAAGAAGACTAAGGACGGCTTTGTAACTGAAACTGATTTTGATTACAATGGAGAAAAAATTCCATATACAAAGGTAAGTGAGATAATTTCAGCAGGACCACTACTTATAGAAAACTCTAAGAGCGTTTATGAAACTTATGTAAAGGGCATGGAAGCAAAGATGACTACTGGAGCGGGAGCAAGAACACTTATAGGCATCAATAAGTCGAATCAATTAGTCATGGTGACTACTTCGGGTACCATGTCGCAAGTCACAGGTATAATGCAAGACCTTGGCTGCACTGACGCCTTTAACCTTGATGGCGGCGCATCGAGCGCTATGTATGCGAACGGCAAGTACTATAGAAATGCAGGCAGAGCGCTTAACACAGTATTTTTAGTACAAGATGTAAAGCCAGAGAAGAAGAAATAGATTATAAAGATAAATAAAGGCGATGGATGAGTCCATCGCCATTTTATGCGAAAAAAGAGTGGGCAGATTTAATTTGCTCACTCTTTTGCCTTTATCTATTTAGTTTTGTCTCATCGCTTCAAGTGCACTTAGCTTAGTTGCTTTCTTAGCAGGGAAGTAACCTGATACTATACCTATAAGTGCTGAGAACACTAAGGACGCTAGTGCTAGCCAAGCTGGTATGATTGACATCTTTAGCTGAGTCGGATCAAAGTCTGGCGAGTAGCCGCCACCAGACATATTTGCAGCAAAGCCATATTTCACGCCAAGGTAGTTAATGAGGGCGCTTATCGCGAAGCTGAGGACTATACCTACGAGGCCGCCAAGTAGACCGATGAAAGCTGATTCAGTAAGGAACATCTTTTTAATATCGGAGACGCTCGCGCCTATAACTTTCATAACGCCAATCTCTTTAGTTCTTTCATATATACTCATAACCATGGTATTCGATATACCTATGGCTGCTACAAGCAAGGATACGGCGCCTATACCGCCAAGTATCAGTCTTTGTGTTTTAGATGAGTTATTGATTTCGACTAAGATATCGTTTAGCGAGTGCGGTTTAAGACCCATAGCTTCGATTTGCTCTTGAACTTTTTGAACGTTGTCAACATTATCTACTTTAACTTTGATGTTATTGTATTTATTCTCTTTATCTTCACGTCCGCCAAACATAAAGTCATTGTATCCGTTTTGCCTATTGCCTGCTTGTAATTTTTTGGCATCCTTTTTCATCTTTCTAAGATAATCTATCGGCATAACGATATAATAATTATTTTCGTAGTCATCATCTCTAAATACGCCGACTGCTTCTATTTGATATTTTTGCTTAGGCTTGTTAGCCTCATTGCTCTTACCATCTGGGTCGTAGCCACCAGCTTGATTAAGAGTTAAAAACATCTTCGTTGTAAGAGGGTCTCTTTCTTCTTGCTGTGAGGCTCCCATACGAGGCCTTTGCGGGTTGCTTAGCCATCTAAGCACGTCTCGGCCCATGACCACTTGATTTACATCGCCTTCTTGAAGCATTCTACCGCTGTCAAGCTTTATATCGAACTTCGCATATTCAACTGGGTCAACGCCAACGATGCTCGCGTAGCCTTGTAGGTTCTTAACATTGATTTGCGCTTCAAACTGTTCAGTGGCAAGAACTGCTTCTACATGCGGAATCTTTTTTAGCTTTTCAACAGTTGCGTCGTCAAGCTTAGCCACCTTGTCAGTTTTTTTCTTCTTGCCATCTTCCTCATCCATACCACCATATCTATTGGCAGGGTAGATGTCGATCTGCGTCAAGGAGCCGGCTGATGCAAGCTGCTTCTTAGTCGAGTCTGTCATACCAAAGCCTAAGGATATCATCATGATGATGGATATAGAACCAATAACTACACCTAATACTGTTAAGAATGTTCTTAATTTACGACGATTAAGATTTCTCAAACTCATCAATATTAGATCTTTAGTCTTCATCTATCTTCAAATCCTTTTCTTTATTTTTATTCTTAGTCTTCTTATATATAGTAAAGCCGATTGCTCCTAATAAAAGCACTGCTACTGGTATATAGAATAGTGGCTTCTTGTACCATGGTGTATCGCCCATCATAGGTCCGTCTGGCATCGGCATGCCATCTGGTCCAAGCTCTGGGTCCATAGGTGGAGCTTCATCAACAGTGATGTTTATGTCTTCAGTTTGTTCTTTGACTTCACCAGTTGAGTCCTCATATGTGAATTTTAATTGAGCTTTGATCTCGCCTGGTTCGTTCGGCATGATTGAGCCTTCATAAATGTCTTGTCCACCTGAGTTGAAGTTACCGATATAGTATGTGCCGTTATTTATAGTAGCGTTATCAGCTGTTAAAGTCACCTTGAAGTTATATAGAGTAACTTTACCTGTGTTGTAGAAGTTTGCTGTGATAGGGATGTTGTCACCAACAAAGGCATTTGTTTGATAATTTATTGGGTCGATATCAAGTTTTGATTCTTGATAAACTGGTACGCCAATATTTTCACTTGATTTGTACTCGTTGTTTTCGTCGTCTTCATATTCAAAATTAGCTGTGATAGTATATGTTTTTGCTGTAGCGTCTGGCACAACAAACATTTTGATAGTTTTTTCAACTTTGCCATTTGGAGCTATCCTACCAATATAGAAGGTATTTGAGCTATCAACTGGAGTGAAGACTGATGAGCCTGATGTGTTTGAGTTACTATCAGTAGTGTCTTGACTTGTTAGATCTATCTTAATGTTTTTAACTGCTTTTTTCGCGTTTGTATTATAAAATGATAGGTTCATTTCAAACTCATTTCCAGCAAGTGGAAGCTTTGGAGTGAATTCGTATCTGTCTATAATTAGCTTAGGTGTTGATTTCTTCGCGTCTTTACCATCGCCAATGCTTTCTGGATTGTTTAGGAAGACGCCGACGATTTGTTCAACAGTTTTTGGCTCTTTTGAATCAGTAAAATCATCAAGATATTCTATCTTAATATTGATAGGGTAGTTCTTAGTCGAGCCGCCCTTTGTTGTAAAGAATTTGTAGCTTACTGTTTCTTCTTCGCCAGGAGCTAGGTCTCTTACAAGTATGTCAGAGACTGTTCTTGATACAACGCCTGATGGGTCATCGCTCTTAGCGCTTGCTCTGATGCTTTTAGCAACGGATTGACCTTGATTTCTGATTTTAAAGCTTACATCGAATGTTTTGTTTACTCCAAGTGTTGCTGCTGGGAACTTTAGGTCTTGTATTATTAATTGTGAGTTTTGTGAAGCATCTCCACCTATATTAATAAAGGCAGATGTTTCTTCTTTTATTGCTTCTTTATTAAATTCACTTTCATAGCTTAGTGAAGTTTTTATTTCATATGAACCAAACTTAGCAGTTTTGCCTACGTTCATCTCATAGTAAACGTATGTTTTTTTACCGGGCTCGATGGCTTTAACTTTTTGAGTTGTAGTGCCGCCTCTAACAGATAGACCAGCTTCAACAGGTAAAGAGATGTTTAGATCAATGTTCTTTGCTAAAACATCGGAAATATTTTCAATTTCATAACCAAAGGCTACATAAGAGCCAGGTACAATATTTGCTTCAGGTAGAACGTCAACTCTGTTTATTTTTAGTTGAGCCTTGTTTTGACTTCCGCCGTTTACTCTTACATAAGCTTCACCATATACTTTTACTGTTTCACCATCAATTCTAGCTTTTCCTGTAACAGATACCTTATAAGTGCCTGCTTCAGCACTTTGAGGTATTCTAACTCTAAGTTCTACATCGCCACGGCCACCATAAGTGTTTGTGATGTAGCAGTTATTAGGGCTGTCACTTGTTGCTCTTAGTCCATAAAAGCTAAGTCCATAGAATGGTCTTTCAGTTTCAAAGTAAATAGATGCTTCTTCGCCAGGATTTAATTCAGTTGTTGATCTTGAAATTAAATTGATTTCTTCATCTTTGCCTAGAGTATCTCTCTTATTTACGTTTACTCTGATATTAGTTGAACCACTAACATATTTTTCTTCGTTACCACTTTTGTACTTACCTCTAACAGAAAGTTTATAAGTGCCTTGTTCAGCAGCAGTTGGTATTTTTATAGTTACAGTTACATAACCCTTTCCACCTATAGTATTAACAACGTAGCAGTTGTTAGGACTGTCAGTACTAGCGGAAATATCGGTTATTGTATTTTTATCATTTCCCGATAATCTGAATGTAATATCTTCTTCATCACCTTGTCTAAGCTCCTTTGCTCCACCAGTAACTAAAGTTTCATCCTCGATTGGTTTAACTGTTTCTTTTTCTTCAGGTTTACCTGCAAATATATTAACACTCAAGGTGCTTATCATCATTACAGCTATTAATAAAATGCTAAATATCTTCTTCACTTAATTGTGCCTCCTTTTTATTTCTGTTTACTTCGTCCTTCTCAATTAGACCGTCACGCACATGAACGATTCTGTCCGAGTAGACTGCTGTTTCTAAGTCATGAGTTACTATGATAAGCGTTTGTTTATCCTTCTTCGTCATAGTAGTCATCAGTTCCATAATCTCGACACTAGTCTTAGTATCGAGGTTACCTGTTGGTTCGTCCGCAAAGACTATCTTCGGTTTATTAACAAAAGCTCTCGCTATACTTACTCTTTGCTGCTGACCACCACTCATCTCGCTTGGTTTGTGCTTCATTCTATCCTTCAAACCAACCTTCTCTAGTAGATATGCGCTACGCTCATCTCTTTCTTTCTTAGGTATGCCTTTAAATATCAAACCCAATCCAACATTTTCAAGTGCTGTTAGGGTAGGGATGAGGTTATACGATTGAAACACAAAGCCTACATTGAGTTGCCTAAACTTAGTTAGGTCGTCCTCGTTAAGATTCTCTATGTGTATACCGCCGACAACTATCTCCCCAGACGTTGGCTTTTCAAGTCCAGCCATCATATTTAAAAGAGTAGATTTACCTGAACCAGATGGTCCAACAATGCATATCGCTTGCTCCTTATATAGAGTTAGGTCAATGCCTTTAAGTACAAGAAGACTTTCTTTACCGATCTTAAATGCTTTCTTTAAATTTTTCAGTTCGATAATTTCTTGCATGTTTCCTCCTTTACTACATATCTTGATTATAACATATAGCGCGTCTTAAATATATACAAAACTGTTAAAAGAATTAAAAAATTTTTAAAAAACTCTTGCATTTTGAATATATTTGTGTTATATTAGTATTGATATATAAATATATGTTTATGTGTTCATACATATAAATATTGCATTTATATAAAATTTAAAAGACATAGATTAGGAGGCAGCAATGGAAAAATTATTTTTAAATGGACTTACTTGTGCCAATTGCGCGCAAAAGATAGAGCGCTTTGCAAATGATCATGCATCGGTCGAAAGCGCAAGTCTAGACTTTATAAATACTACTCTTAGTATTGAAATCAAAGACGGAGCAGATGGCGAGGCAGCTTTAAGAGAGATTACTAAATACATTAACGACTTAGAGCCAGACGTCTTAGTTACACGTGGGGAGGATGAAGAGGAAGAGGAGCTTGAAGAAGGCTTTTCAAAAGTCTTTTTACTAAGGATAGCAGGATCGCTACTTGCCTTAGCAGCGTTTTTATTCATAGACAGCCCGTACAAGATGGTCTTCTTCGCCATAGCATACATCGTCATCTCATACGACATCATCATCAACGGCGTTAAAGGTGCTTTTCATGGCGTACTTGCTGAAGAGTTTTTAATGAGTGTCGCTACCATTGGCGCCATATTCATAGGCGAGTATCTAGAAGCAGTTTTGGTATCACTTTTATATCAAATCGGAGAAATAATTAGTGACATAGCAGTTGATAAGTCAAAAGACAAGATTAAGGAGCTTATAGTTAAGTCACCAGTTTTTGCAACAGTTTTGGACAATGGCAAAGAAATTCAATCTGAACCAGCAGACGTTGCTATTGGCTCTAAGATAATAGTTCGTGAAGGCGAGTCCATCGCCATAGACGGCACTGTTATTGAAGGAAGCGCAAAGGTCGATAATGCTCACATAAGCGGCGAGTCAGAACCAGTTTATGTTGATATCAATAGTGAGGTTTACTCAGGCGCTATAGTCAAGGAAGGCTACTTAATTATTGAGACTACTAAACTTGCGAAGAACTCAACAGCAGCTAGAATACAAGAGCTTGTTAGAAGCTCACAAAGTGATAAGGCTAATCTTGAGACAGGCGTTTCGAGATTTGCTAGGATCTATACACCTATCGTCGTTGTTATCGCGGCAATGATTGCATTATTAGCACCAGTACTAAATATAATGCCGCTTAAGGAAGCTCTTCACACATGCTTCGCCTTTCTTATAGTATCGTGCCCATGCGCAATCATCATCTCAGTGCCATTAGCATATTTCTCAGGTATAGGCAAGATGAGCAAGAACGGTATTCTTTTCAAAGGAACAAAATTCTTAGATCAATTTAGAAATATAAAGACATTCTGTTTTGACAAGACTGGTACACTAACTAGCGGCAAGTTTAAGCTAGTTCGCGTCGAAGCCATTGGCATGGATGAGAAAGAGGCTGTGCACTTAGCAAGACTTGCTGAGTATCACTCAAAGCATCCTATAGCAAGCGCTATACTTGATGATAGAGAGGCTATAAACAAAGAAGAGATAATTTCTTACACAAGTCTTAAGAATGGTGTAGCGGCTGAAACAAAATTCGGCAGCGTTAAGGTTATTACGAGTGAAAAAGAAAGTGAATACAAAGTTCTTGACACTTATCTTGATGATAAGCTAATCGCGCATCTATATATAGAAGACGAAATAAAGGACGAGACAAAGAATCTTGTTCGCGAATTAAAGGAAAGAAATGTTAAGCCAGTTATGCTTACAGGCGATACGAAGATATATGCTGAGAAAGTCGCTCGCGATTTAGGCATTGATTCATTCGAGGCAGAACTGCTTCCTGAAGACAAGATAAAATTCTTCGAGAAAGAGCAAAATAAGGACGGCCTCGTAGCCTTTGTTGGTGACGGTATCAATGACTCACCAGTTATTAAGAGAGCGGACATCGGTCTTAGCATGGGCGCACTTGGCTCTGATGCAGCCATCGAAGCGTCGGATATCGTTATCATGGACGACAAGATTGAAAAGATAGTAAACATCTTTGACACATCGCAGTTCGTTAACAAGATTATAATTGAAAACTTAATCTTCACTGCTTTTGTCAAGGCGGCCATCATCATACTAGCTTTGTTCATACAATTACCTCTATGGGTAGCGGTCTTTGGTGATGTAGGCGTAACACTATTATCAGTAATAAACACATTAAGAATTAGATAATTTAATAAGAAGTTAATAAAAGATTGATAAGAAGTTCACAGTTAATAGATATATTGTCTATGTGCTGTGAACTTCTTGACATATTGGACTAAAATATATATAATAATAGAATAGACTTAAAAGGAGTATTATATGATATATTTAAAGACAAAAGATCAAATTAATAAGATGATTGACGCCGGCAAGATACTTATTAGCGTTCATCATGCACTAAGAGATAAGGTTAAAGAGGGCGTTACTACTATGGAGTTAAACGACTTTGTTGATGACTTCATAGTGAGTCAAGGCGCTTACCCAGAGCAAAAAGGTTATCAAGGCTTTCCTTACGCTATATGCGCATCAGTTAACGACGAGATATGCCACGGCTTTCCAAGTAAGGATGTAATTCTTAAAGATGGTGATATCATCTCCATCGACATGGTTGTCAATTACAAAGGCTGGATGGCGGACTCTTGCTGGTCCTATGCTGTAGGAAAACTTTCTGAAGAGGATCAAAAGCTATTTGACCACACAAGAGAGGCTATGTACAAGGCCATCAGCATAGTTGATGAAAATGTCAGGATTGGCGAGATAGGTAAGTGCATCGAAGCATTTACAAGGCCTAAGGGATATTCTATAGTAAAAGAATTTATTGGCCACGGCATCGGCAAGAACATGCACGAAGATCCACAAGTTTTTCACTACAATGCTGGCGTAAAAGGACCAAGAATTGTTAAGGGCATGGCCTTTACGATAGAGCCAATGATTTGCATGGGCTCAGCAGCGATGAAGCTTGATAAGAATGGCTGGACTGCTAGAACAAAAGACGGCAGCAAATGCGTTCAATTCGAGCACACCTTAGCACTTACTGATAACGGCGTGATTATAACGACCGATCAAGGAGATGTGTAGATGACAGAGACTAGAGACTTAACACAAGGAGAGATATCGCCGATTCTGTTTAAGCTAGCGATTCCACTTATGGGGACATCTTTACTACAGATGTCATACCAAATCACAGATATGTTTTGGCTCGGCAAAGTTGGTACACAAGCTGTTGCAGCTGTAGGCATAGTTGGTCAGTACCTTTGGCTAATAAGTTCACTGATTATACTTTGTCAGGTAGGTCTATCCGTCGGCGTTTCACAAAGCTTTGGTAAATCGGATTTAGAAAATACTAAGAATTATATTGGCGGTGGCTTTAGGCTAGGATTTTTAATCGCTATGACAATCACAGCCATATTTATAATATTTCATAATGAGCTAATCGGTTTATACTCGTTTAAAGAAGGCGACGCGGCTGTTCAAGAGCTTGCAAGTGAATACATGGTGGCGATTGCCTTTGGCCTAGCATTTATGTTCTTGAACCCATTATTTGCTTCGACATTCAATAGCATGGGTAACAGCAAGACTCCATTTATAATTAGCTCCATAGGTTTACTTATAAACATGGTCTTGGACCCAGTTTTCATCTTCGTTTTTCACATGGGAGCCATGGGTACAGCGATTGCATCAGTTATAGCAACTTTAGTAATCTTCCTTATATATATCTACATAGGCTTTAAGAACGACCTGATTTATGTAAGAGTGAATTATCTAAAGAAAGTGCCATCAGAAATAACTATGCATATACTTAAGCTTGGCGTACCAATGACGCTTATGGAAGCGTGCCACGCATCAGTATCTATGGTACTTACAGGCTACTTAACAAAGCTTGGCGCCTATGCAGTTTCAGCCATGTCGATAGGCTCGCAAATTGAGTCAATATCTTGGATGACGGCAAATGGCTTTTCTGTTGCTAACACTGCTTTTACTGGACAAAACTATGGCAAAGGCACTTATGACAGGATAGTTCTTGGTTTTAAGAAATCCATGAGAATCATGGCGACACTAGGAACAGCTACATCACTATTACTTATAGTATTTGCTCAGCCGATATTTGCAGCGTTTTTACCAGACGATCCAGTTGCAATGCAGGCAGGAGCCGACTACTTAAGAATACTTGGTTATTCACAATTATTCATGGTTATAGAGATAGGTGTAACAGGATTTTTCAATGGCATAGGCAGAACGAAGGAGCCATCTTATTCAGGAGTAGTTCTAAATTTAATGCGTATACCATTTGCAATGATATTTATGAAATACTATGGTCTAAATGGCGTATGGATAGCTATATCGTTATCATCAATATTAAAAGGGATAGTTGCTTATGTTTGGTTTAAGATTATACTTAAAAAAGAGATAGAACCGAAGGTGATAGCATGATAGTACAATGCGTCTGCTGCCCAGTTTGCTGCAGAATAAAAATCAATGGCGAAGAAATTTCTGGCAATCGCTGCGGAAGAGGATATAATTACGCAAAAAGCCTTCTTGAAGAAGAGGACGACTACGTTTATGGCAAGATTAGGATAGATAGTCAGATGGTTTCGGGTTTACCAGTAAAGACTGATAAGAAGGTAAAGAAAATTTATCATCAAGCAATTTTAAAAGAAATATTTGATTTACGCACGAAGGCGCCTATAAACGTAGGCGATGTAATAAAGGAAAATATTTTAGACTTGGATGTAAATATAGTGAGTCAAAAAAGAATACTTAAGTAGGAGGAATTATGAAAAAGATAATTTTATTATTACTAACGATGGCTATGTGCCTGAGCTTAACAGCATGTAGCAAAAATAATGACAATGGCGGTGAGAGTGAAATGAAAAAAGAAAGAAGCGAAAGCGAAGTAACTACAGACGATGCAGAACTTGTTCAACTACAAAATCCAAAAGCAGGAGACAAGATAGCGACTATCAAGACTAATAAGGGCGATATCAAGGTAAAACTATTCCCTGAAGTAGCTCCAAAGGCAGTTGAGAACTTTACTAAACATGCTGAAGATAAATACTATGACAATTTAATTTTCCATAGAGTTATAAATGGCTTTATGATACAAGGCGGCGACCCTAACGGTAATGGAACTGGCGGAGAAAGTATCTGGGGCGATGCATTTGAAGATGAATTTGATATAAACACAAGAAACTTCAGAGGCGCTCTATGCATGGCAAACGCTGGTCCTAATACTAACGGATCACAATTCTTCATAGTACAAGGCCAAGCTGTTCAAGATGACATCATTAAACAAATGGAAGAAGCAGGCGAAGAAAAGGGATATCCAAAGGCTGTTGTAGACGCTTACAAAAAGATAGGCGGAGCATTCTGGCTTGATTATAAGCACACAGTTTTTGGCGAAGTTTATGAGGGCATGGACGTTGTTGACGAGATATCAAAATCACAAGTTAATGAAAACGACAAACCTCTTGAAGACGTTGTAATTGAAACGATTACAGTAGAAGATTATAAATAGGAGTGAGAGTATGGATATTAGAGAAATTTATAAAAGCTACAAGGAGCTTGACGGCAAGACTGTTGAGGTTCAAGCTTGGATTAAAAATTTAAGAGCACAAAAAGAATTTGGCTTCATTGAGATTAATGACGGATCCTTCTTTAATAGTGTTCAAGTCGTTTATGATAACACATTAGAAAACTTTGAAAGAGTATCAAAGCTATATCTAAGTGCGTCAATCAGAGTAAAGGGCAAGCTAGTTCTTACACCAAACAATAAACAAGCTTTTGAAATTAAGGCAGAAGAGATCGAAGTCTTAGGCGACTCAACAGCTGATTATCCACTACAAAATAAGCGTCACTCAATGGAATTCTTAAGAAGCATAGCTCACTTAAGACCAAGAGCTAACCTTTTTAGAGCAGCTTATAGAATCAGATCACTAGCAGCTTTTGCTATACACAAATTTTTTAACGAACAAGACTTCGTTTATGTACACACACCAATACTTACAGCATCAGACGCTGAAGGCGCAGGCGAAATGTTCCAAGTAACTACACTTGACATAGACAATCCGCCAAGAACAGAAGATGGCGCTGTTGACTACAGCCAAGACTTCTTTGACAAGCCAACTCACCTAACAGTATCAGGTCAATTAGAGGGCGAAACATTTGCCATGGCTTTCTCAAAGATATATACATTTGGACCAACATTCAGAGCAGAAAATTCAAATACAACTAGACACGCAGCAGAATTTTGGATGATAGAGCCAGAAATGGCATTTATGGATAACAATCAAAACATGGACGTGGCTGAAGCGATGCTTAAGTACGTTATTAACTATGTCATGGAAAATGCTAAGGAAGAAATAGAATTCTGCAATCAATTCGTTGACAAGGGTCTAATCGATAGATTAAATCACGTTAGAAACTCAGATTTCGAGAGAGTTACTTACACTAGAGCTATAGAAATACTAAAAGAACACGAAGAAAAATTTGATGTTAAAGTTGAATGGGGTATGGACCTACAAACAGAACACGAAAGATACTTAACTGAACAAATATTCAAAAAACCAATCTTCGTAACAGATTATCCAAAGGACATCAAGGCCTTCTACATGAAGCTCAACCCAGACAATAAGACAGTTGCTGCTATGGACTGCTTAGTTCCTGGCATTGGCGAGATAGTCGGCGGCTCACAAAGGGAAGAAGACTACGATAAGCTTGAAAAGAGAATCAATGAATTAGGTCTTGATATGGACTCATACACTTGGTATATGGACCTTAGAAAATATGGCTCAGTAGTTCACTCTGGCTATGGACTTGGTTTTGAAAGACTTATCATGTATATAACAGGTATTGAAAATATCAGAGACGTCCTACCATTCCCAAGAACAGTTCATCACTGTGAATTTTAGGAGGGCGCTATGAAAGAATATAATCATAAAGATGTCGAAGGCAAATGGCAAAAGATTTGGGCTGAGAATAAAGCGTTTCACGCAGAAAACGATTCAGACAAGCCAAAATACTTTTTGATGGTAGAGTTCCCATACCCATCAGGAGAGGGCCTACACGTTGGTCACCCAAGGAGTTACACAGCGCTTGATATAGTTGCTAGAAAGAGAAGACTTGAGGGCTACAACGTTTTGTACCCAATGGGCTGGGACGCTTTTGGTCTACCAACTGAAAATTATGCCATCAAGCACAAAATGAATCCAAAGGATGTTACTAAGAGAAATGTTGCTCACTTCAAGCATCAATTGACATCACTAGGTCTTTCATTTGACTGGGATAGAGAGATTAATACAACTGATCCAGAATATTACAAGTGGACTCAATGGATATTTATTCAACTATTCAAAAAAGGTCTTGCTTATAAGAAGGAAATGAACATTAACTGGTGCCCAAGCTGTAAGATTGGTCTTGCGAACGAAGAAGTTATTCAAGGCCACTGCGAAAGATGCGGCCACACTGTTGAACACAGAGTTAAAACACAATGGATGCTAGCTATAACTAAGTATGCTGACAGACTTATAGATGACCTTGACACAGTTGATTTCATCGATAGAGTTAAGACACAACAAGTTAACTGGATAGGCAGAAGCCACGGTATGGAGCTTGATTTTGACATAGATGAAGTGGATGATAAGCTAAAAGTTTATACAACTAGACCAGATACCATCTTTGGTGTATCATACATGGTTATCTCACCAGAGCATCCGCTTATAGAAAAGTATAAAGACAAGATCAAAAATATTGACGAAGTTCATGAATATCAAAATAAGGCAAAATTAAAATCTGATTTTGAAAGAACAGAGCTTGTTAAAGAAAAGACAGGCGTTAGAATTGATGGCCTAACAGCCATTAACCCTGCTAATGGAGAAAAGATTGCCATCTACGTATCAGACTACGTATTAATGACTTATGGTACAGGCGCCATAATGGCGGTACCTGGTCACGATCAAAGGGACTATGACTTTGCAAAAGCTTTTGGCGAAGAGATAAAAGAAGTTATCTCTGGTGGCGACATTAGTAAAGAAGCTTATACTGATACAGAAAAAGGTACGCTTGTTAACTCAGACTTTTTAAATGGTCTATCAGTTGACGAAGCAAAGAAAAAGATAATTAAATATTTTGAAGATAAAAAAGTGGGCGTTGTTAAGACAAACTTTAAGCTAAGAGACTGGGTATTCTCGAGACAAAGATATTGGGGAGAGCCTATCCCTATGGTATACTGCGAAAAATGCGGTTGGGTTCCACTTAACGAAGAGGATCTGCCATTAACATTACCAGACGTTGAAGCGTACGAACCAACAGATACAGGTGAGTCGCCACTAGCTAAGATCGATAGCTTTGTTAACACAACTTGTCCTCATTGCGGCGGACCTGCTAAGAGAGAGACAGACACTATGCCTAACTGGGCAGGATCAAGCTGGTACTTCTTAAGATATACTGATCCAAAGTGCAGCACTGCACCAGCGTCCATGAACGCACTTAAGTACTGGATGCCAGTTGATTGGTACAACGGTGGTATGGAGCACACTACACTTCACTTACTTTACTCCAGATTCTGGAACAAGTTCCTATACGATATAGGCGTAGTACCAACAAGCGAACCATATCAAAAGAGAACATCACATGGTATGCTTCTTGCTCAAGACGGCGAAAAGATGAGTAAGTCAAGAGGCAACGTAATAAATACAGATGACATAGTTGAACAATATGGCGCAGACACACTAAGAGTTTTCGAAATGTTCATGGGCGACTACGAAAAAGTTGCTATGTGGTCAGAGACAGGTATACAAGGCTCAAGAAAGTTCCTTGAAAGAGTTTATCGCTTGATGGAGATAGTCAATGACGACGAAAATTATTCTAAAGACTTAGAACAAGACTTCCACATCACTATCAAGAAAGTCTCAGAAGACTTTGAAAACTTAAAGTTCAACACAGCAGTTGCTAAACTTATGGAACTACTTAACAAGATTACTTCAAAGGGAAGTATCACAAGAAAAGAGCTTAAGACATATATCACACTTCTATATCCAATCGCACCACACATCACAGAAGAAATCAATGAGATGGTGGGCTTCGATACAGAACTTTATAAATCAACTTGGCCAAGCTTTGATGAAGAAAAAACTATCATCAAAACTATAGAGATACCAGTTCAATTCAACGGCAAGGTTAGATACACAGTTGAGATCGATAGAGATGCAAGCGAAGACGAAGTAAAAGAAAAAGTTTATGCACACGAACTTTTTGAAAAGTCAAAGCAAGGCAAGAACATCGTTAAGGAAATATATGTTAAGAATAAAATATTTACAGTAGTAATCAAATAGTTTATAAAGAAAGATCTATAGGGGTCTTTCTTTTTTTTTGCGCAAATATTTCTAAATGTGATATAATTATCTTAAGTAAGGAGGCGTTCAATATGAAAAAGAAAACAATAATAATTATAATCATATTGGCAGTAATCTTTTTTATTAGATTTGGAGTACTTAGCTTTCCATATACACGTGATGTGAAAGCCTTAGTATATAGAGATGGTAAGTGGAGCGAATCAACTTTGCGTATGGATTTAACATACAATCATAAATTCTTTACCTCTGATGAATTCACTGGCAGCATCTACCTTGATGACGTCGATATAATGAAGTATTGGAAGGATTATTCAAGAGTTAGCTCATCGACTAAGAGTGGCGCTTGGAACGTTAAAGAACTTGTATATAATGTCAAGAACAGCTTCGTTGATGGTGAGTATCAAAACTCAGTCTTTAGTAAAAACTATGTAAATACCATAGGAAAGATTTATTATAAAGACTTTCTTAAGTCCATAGTGATAACAGTTAATGATTACACGCTTGAGAGGAAAGATGGTATTAATTATGTAGATACAAGTGAGATGAAGCCTGTTATAATTGCGGCAGGCAATGTGAGTTTAGATGATATTAAGAAAATTAAAGAGCACGATATAGTTTTAGATAACGTCGATAGAGATGCGATTGATGATATCAGTATAAAAAATAATATTCAGATGCCTATATTTAAAATTGATTTGACAAATTGGAATGAAGGTAAAGAATATGCCCTTGAGGAAGAATATAAAGACTTTCTTTGGAAAGCGCCAAGCTCATTCGTCTCCGATGAAGACTTTAATAAAGCTTTTGATGAAGTAGATGATGAAGAGTACATCAAAGAAAAGATTGCAGAGCTTGAAAACTTTAAGTCAGGCTTTATTACTGAAGTTAAAGTTAATAAAAAGTCAGCACACAAAGAAGATGATATGATACTTACAGAAGTCACTTATGATATTGAAGATGGCAGATTATACTCCGTTCTACTTATGAATAGAGGCGATAGTGACAAGGGCTATGGTGTTCAAAGCGTTTACACCATAAAGATAGATGGAGACGGCAAGCAAGAATTTATTTCAGATAAGCTAGGGATATTTAGTAATTAGTATTGATATGAAGAAAGATCTATTAACTTAGGTCTTTCTTTTTTCTTGACAAAAACTGCCATTACCATTACAATTAATGTAAGGTGAATCGTAAAAATATGTGTAAAGGAGAATTATATGAGTAAAATACAAAAGAAAATAGTTTTTGGGAGCTCCATGTGACCAGGATGTGGACCATTCAAGGCTTTGATGGAGGAATCAGGGGTACGTTTCTTGTACCTAGACATAACAGAAAATCTTGCTAACATGAAAAAATTCTTAAAGGCAAGAGACACAATGAGCGAATTTGACGGAGCAAAGAGCGCTGGCAATATCGGCATACCAGCTCTTATACTTGGTGACAACGAAAGAGCCATCTTGGATATAGATGAGCTTAAGGAATATCTAGACAGTTTAAAATAATTACATGGGCCTTGTTAATGCAAGGCTCTACTTGCATATAAAGCGTTTAAAAAGATAATTATCGGGTAAAAATTGATAGAGGTGATGATATGGCTACTATACTTATAGCTGATGACGATGAAAATATAAGAAACGTGCTTAAGGAGTACTCCGTCATTAATGGCTATGATGTGATCGAGGCAGTTGATGGCATCGACGCTCTTAACAAAGTTAATAATAACGATATAGACCTTATCATCTTAGATATAATGATGCCAAAGCTTGATGGCTTCTCGGCTTACAAGAGGATTAAGGAAGTAAAGGACGTGCCAGTTCTTGTTCTTAGCGCAAAAGGCGAGGAGTATGACAAGCTTTATGGCTTTGAGATAGGTATTGATGATTACGTTGTAAAACCATTTAGCCCGCGTGAAGTTATGGCTAGGGTTAAGGCGATACTTGCAAGGCACGTTAGCGATGCAAAAGCAAATGTTTATCATAATGGCAGCTTAAAAATAGATTTTGATGCGAGAGAAGCTTATATTAATGACAAAAAATTGGATTTAACTCCAAAAGAGTATGAGCTACTTGTTTATCTAGCTCAAAACGAGGGCATTGCTCTATCGCGTGAGACCATACTTGAAAATGTTTGGGGCTACGATTTCTTCGGGGACAATAGGACTGTTGACACACACATCAAGATGCTTAGGAACTCACTTGGCTCTGAGAAAGAGATAATCAGCACAGTTCGCGGCTATGGATATAAGCTGGAGAAAAAAGATGAAGAATAAATCACTATTCACAAAGTTAATCAGCTACTTTTTGATATTCACAATACTGATACTATCAACAATGTGGCTATTTAATATAGTTTTCTTCAAAGAGATATACACGCAAAAGAAGAGGGAGCTCATTCAAAACACTGAAAAAGAAATTTCTTCTTATTCAGGAACTGATCTCGTCTCGTATTTAAATAGTGTTGCGAGCAAAACAAGGCTTGGCATAATTATTTTTGATGATAATGGCCTAGTTTTGTACCCAAATTATTTACTTGAGCTTGATAAGGAAGACCTAGATTTCGTTAAAAGCAATGAAGATAGCGTAGACTATATCAAAAAGCATGACGATAGAGAGTACCTTGTATTTTTAAAGAGATACGAAACAGTTAACGCAAAACTATATATGAAGCTGATTGACAATCTTGATGAAGATGGCTCAGTAAAAAAGATGCTAAAGGAAGAACTTTTATACATAAGTCTCGTGGCAATAGTTTTGGCTCTTGCTCTTTCATATTTTTTGGCAAAGAAACTTACTAAGCCAATCAAAAATCTTTCGGAAGCGTCCAAATTTTTAGGAACAAAGAGTTTTTTCTTAGAAGAAGAGGGCGGCTACGAAGAGATTGAGGAGTTAAAGAAGAGCCTTGAGAGCGCAAACGCAGATTTAAAGAGGACTATGGACTTTCGTGAGAATATCATTGCCAATGTATCGCATGACTTCAAAACGCCTCTAAGCGTGATTAAGTCTTATGCAGAGATGATTAAGGATATAACTGGTGATAATAAAGAAAAGAGTGAAGATAATCTTGACACCATCATCACAGAGGCAGATAGATTAAACGGCATGATTAATGAGATGCTTGAAGCGTCAAAGAACGCGAGCGCCCTTGGTGAACTTAATTTAGAACGAATTTCGCTCGAAGCCATTTCAAAGGAGATTATAGATAAATTAAATACAGCTGAAAGTAGAGAAAGAATTAAATTAGACGTAAGTGGCTCTACCATGGTCATGGCTGATGAGAAGAAGATTAGAAGCGTTATATACAATTACTTGTCAAACGCTATAAATTACTCACCAGAGGATGAAGATGTTCTTGTAAGGATCACAGAAGAGGACGGCGGTGTTAGATACGAGGTTATTGACCACGGCACGGGCATAAAGGAAGAGGACATCAAGAGGGTTTGGGACCGCTACTACATCTCGAGCGCGAACCATGAGCTTAAAAAGTACGCGACAGGACTTGGCCTATACATTGCGCGCGAAGTGCTTTTGCTTCACAAGGCAGAGTTTGGCGTAGAGAGCAGTTACGGAAAAGGATCGAATTTTTATTTTGTATTAAAAAAGGGAGTGTAGATATGAATTTTGATTTTTTAAAAGACATGAACATTGGTAATTTCAATAAGGATGAGGCCATGAATAAGATTGAAGGCATCGGTGAAGCCATCAAAACAAATACTGATTTAGCGAAATACCAAGACCTATTGAATGACTTTTTGGATCTTGCTAAAGACTATTACAATGGCAAGTACAAAGGCATTGACAATAAGAACTTAGTATTTATCATTTCAGGTCTACTTATAGTTTTGTATCCAAATTCATTTAAGAAAAATGCATTCTTCACTATAGCTTCGAAAATATTTGGCGTTTCAATACTAATTAAGTCTATAAGCGAAGAAGTGGCTAAATATAGAGAGTGGAAGAAAAATTTAATTGCGATTGAAACTGATTTAGGAACTATAGAATACAATAACGAGGAATTTTAAATGGCAAAGATAATGATATATGGAACGACATCATCTGCAGGCAAATCAACGATAGCGACTGCTATGTGCCGCTACTACAGGGACAAGGGCTACAAGGTATGTCCGTTCAAATCGCAAAACATGTCGAGAAACTCATTTAAGCTTCAAGACGGAAAACTTATTAGTAACGCTCAAGCGATACAAGCCTACGCCGCTGGTATCAAGGCGGACGAGTACATGAACCCGATACTTCTAGTGCCATCGTCAGATACAGGTAGCGACGTCTATGTACTTGGTAAATTATATAAGCACATGAATACTAAGGAGTATTACTCGATTAAGAAAGAGCTAAAGGCGAAGGTAAAAGATGTATTTGAAGAGCTTGAGAAGAAATATGACGTGATGATTATAGAAGGAGCTGGCTCACCAGCTGAGATAAATTTACTTGAGGATGACTTTGTAAATACTGGCATGGCTGAACTTGCTGACACAAATGCCATCATTGTCGCTGATATAGACAAGGGCGGCGTCTTTGCTTCAATATATGGCACATATATGATACTTGACGAAAAAGATAGAGCGAGGATAAAGGGCTACATCATCAACAAGTTTAGGGGCGATGCGAGCCTACTTGATGAGGGCATCAAAAAGCTTCACGAGCTAACTGGACTTGATTGCCTTGGCATAGTGCCATATACAAAGCTTGAGATAGCGGACGAAGACTCGCTTCATGACTACGAAAAGGCCGTCAACGCTCACATGGCAGAGCACGACGCGATGAATAATGAGATCGATAGACTAGCTGAAGTATTTGAAGAAGCTATCGACATAAATAAATTAAATGCAATACTTGGTTTATAAACTCATCGCCATACTTATAGGCGTTGCGCTTGATTTGATCTTAGGGGACCCATATAACTTTTTTCATCCAGTAAAAGTTATGGGTAATGTCATTAGCTATGAAGAAAAATTAATTCGAAGGACAGGGGTGAGAGGCGGCTTTATGAAAGTGCTTGGCTTAGTAGCAGTGCTATTCAATATGAGCCTTGCTTTTTTATTCGGCTATTTGGCAATAATATTATTTAAGATCAATAAATATTTGTATCTAATCTACACTTCATACATGGTCTACGTCTGCCTTGCAGCACGCTCACTTCATTTTGAAGCAGATATGGTAGTAAAAGAGTTGGGCCATTCGCTAGAGAGAGGACGTAAGAGGCTCTCCTACATAGTTGGCCGTGACACAGGTGAACTAAGCGAAGAAGAGATACTTAAGGCGACTATAGAGACAGTCGCTGAAAATACTTCAGATGGCGTTATCGCGCCGCTTATCTATATCGCGATATATACACCACTTGGACTTGTGTATAAATTTATCAATACCATGGACTCGATGTGGGGCTACAAGAATGAAAAATATGGTGATCTTGGTTTTTTCGCAGCAAAGATAGATGACCTGGTCAATCTAGTGCCAGCAAGATTAAGCGCGATTCTAATACTAATCACGAACATCTTTAACAAAAATATTCTCTACGCGTGCAAAACATTTTTTAAGTATAGATATGCACACGCAAGTCCAAATAGCGCCTTCCTAGAAGCTCCCATAGCAGGACTTTTAAAAATTCGCTTAGGCGGACCACATAAATATTTTTCCAAAATTGTAGATAAACCATATATTGGCGACATAGATGGCGAAGTTAATAGTCGTGGCGTTTACTTCACCATAAAAGCGATGTATAAGGCACTTGCCTTATTAGTCATAGCAATCGCAGCTATATATTTAAAATTAATAATAAAATAAAAAAATGCACTTATGTCAAAACAATCGTTTTACATCTGTGCATTTTTTTGTAAGCTAAATTTTTAGGAAATTATTTTTTGAAAAGTATGGTGATATTATACAGTTCTTGATAAGCTCTGTCCGTGTTTCAAATCACGAAAAAGAAAATTAATAAATATTTTTTAATTCACTTGAAAAATATTTACATATATGATATCATATAGATGTAATTTTTGAATGTTTAATAAGGGAACTTGGTGTAAGTCCAAGACAGCCCCCGCTACTGTAATTAGTGACGAGTCTAAGTATGCCACTGGGAAACTGGGAAGGTTTAGACAAGGTTGAGCTATAAGTCAGGATATCTTAAGAACGTTCGTATAAAGTTACTTCTTCGGTGGGAAGGAAAAACTTACTCAATATGTATGTTTTATATCCTTGATACCCCTATTCAAGGATTTTTTGTTCCAAAAAACCGGCGAGAGAAAAGGCGCGCTTCTCCTATTTTTCCTTTTCTCTCGAGTACATATTATGGAGGGTCATATGAAAAAAGCAATATTATTAAGTTTCTTTGGCACAACAAGGCTTAGAGAACATGAGAGAGTTATTGATAAATTTGTTAATGGCTTTAAAAATGAATTTAAGGACTGTGATGTAGAGATATGCTTCACTTCAAGGATAGTTAAGAGGATACTTGAAAAGAAGGGCATGTCTTTTGATGATGAGTGCGAGGCTATTAATAAGCTTAAAGAAGCAGGATACAAGGACATAAGAGTCGTTTCGACAAATATCATCCCTGGAAAAGAGTATAAGAAGCTTAAAAAGGTTTCTAATAGGCTTACGTCGCCATTTATCAGTAACACTAAAGACATTATGAAGCACTTGGACGATATGACTGTCATGGAGCTAAAAGATGATGAAGAATTTATCTACGTGGGTCATGGTACTGATCACATCGCAGATAGGATATATGAAGATATTGACGATGCTTTCAGAGCGCATAATGACAAGTATCACATGATGAGCATTGAGGGCGAGCTTGATCTTGATAGCGTGATAGAAAATTTATCTAAAGATACAAAAACCATCTATCTAAGACCATTCATGCTAGTTTCTGGCGTTCACATGCTTGAGGACATATCATCAGATGAAGAAGATTCAATCAAGAAAAGACTAGAAAAGCGTGGTTACGAAGTAAAACTTATTGACAAGGGCCTTGGTGAAGAAGATTATTTCTTAAACGACTGCATCCAAAAAGTTAAGGCGGTGGAAGAGCCGCTACTAAATATAGTTGGCGTTGGCCCTGGCGATGAAGATTTATTAACTGTCAAGGCTATACTTACTTTAAAAAATACAAACGCTGTCTTTCTTCTTGACAATAGAGGCCGCAATCTTGCTCTTGATACAGTTATGACTTATGTAGATGACAAGCCCATCATCAAGATGCCATTTAATATGAAAAATGTAACAGATGAGCTTTACAATGATCTTAAGCTAAAACTTGAAGAAGTACTAAATGAGTATAGAGACGTGAGCTTCATAACTATAGGCGATGCAGCAGTTTTCTCGACGCCTATGAACTTAACGAAGATACTTGATAAGAAGATAAATATAAATTTGGTCAATGGTATGCCATCCTTTGTTGCACTGACTGCCATGAACCTTGAGCCGCTTATCGAAAAGGGCGAGAGCCTTGTGATAAGCGACAATACAGAGCTTGTTGAGGCGGCAAAGCCTGACAGAGCTGTTATACTGAAGGGCACACTTAATAAGGAAGCCGTTTTAAAACTTAAAGATACTTACGAAGCGGAATATTTTAAGAGAATATCGATGCCGAATGAAATGTATCTTACAAAAGAAGAAGAAATACGCAAGGATAACGACTATATATCGCTATTCTACTTAAAGAAAAGGAAGTAAATTATGCACGGAGCCAATTTTTATGATTACGACAAAAAACTCATAGATTTCAGCTCTAACATTAACGTATTTAATATGAACGAAAGACTTTTCTCCTTTATCAGAGATGACTTTGACCATGTCAATGTTTATCCCGACATTAAGGCTAGAGAAGCGATAGATAATGTAGCCACTTACTTGGCTTGTGATGCGTCTAATATTATCCTGGGCAATGGGTCTATAGAGATAATTGATAAGGCGATACACAGGGCGAGTCGAGTGGTTATTTTTGACCCATCGTTCTACGAGTACGAGATTAGAGCTAGTGTTTACAAAAAAGAACTGATTAGAATAAATTATAAGGATTTTAAAATTGGTTTTGACGAATTAAACGTCTTGAAGAAGGGCGACCTACTAATCCTCACTAACCCAAATAATCCTAACGGCAGATTATTAAAAAAAGAAGAACTACTTAAGGCACAAGAAATTTGTAAAGAGCATGGTGCGACACTTTTACTAGATGAGGCCTTTATTGAGTTTACTCTGCATGATTATGACAGCATAAAATTATTTAAGGGTGAGGACGTAATTGTGGTCAGAGCGATGACTAAGACCTTGGCCTTGCCGGGCGTGCGCTTTGGCTTTGCCTATGCGCCTAAGGACTTTAAGGGCTACTACGATGAATTGAGTCTTGCTTGGTCAATTGGCTTTATACAAAATGAAGCTGCAAAACTATTGGCAAATAGTGAAGAATATTTATGCGAAACAAAAAAATATTATCATGATGAAAGAGATAGATTAAAAAATTTATACAAAGCTTTTGATAATTTTGAGATGATAGATAGCGATGCGAATTTCTATTTACTTAAATTAAAAAAACTTAGTGATGAAGAAATGTATAAGATTATGCTAGAAAAGGGTATACTTCTAAGGAGGATGCAAGGCTACAAGAACATAGGAGATAATTATGTGCGCCTTGCAATAAGGACTCGTGAAGAGAATGATTATTTACTTGAAAAACTAAGGGAGATAGAAAAGTGAAAGGCATATGCATAGCCGCAATGAATTCAAATAGCGGCAAGACAACTATAAGTTTAGCTTTGGCAAGACTACTTGCGAATAAAAATAATAAAGTGAAGTACCTTAAGAGTGGACCCGATTTTATCGATTCAAGGCTCGGCTCTTTTGCATCGAAGGGGGACTATGGTAATGTCGACATCTTCATGCAAAAGAGTGGTGCGACTGAAGTAGGTGCAAGTGATGCAGACTACTGCGTCCTAGAAGGCGTCATGGGCTACCTTGATGGCATATATAATACGATGGAGGCATCTACGTGTGCTAATGCAAAGGCTTTGGGACTAAAAACGGTTTTAGTGCTTACGCCAAAGGGCGAGATGTTTTCACTAATTGCAAAGCTAAAAGGCTTTACAGACTACGCTGATAATATTGTTGGTGTCATATTTAATAAGACGCACGCAAAACTATATACGATATATAAGGATCTAGTAGAAAAAGAGCTTGGCTTAGAAGTTTTTGGTAATATAGAAGTAGATGAGGACTTTGCCATAGAGGACAAGGACCTTGGACTAGAGCTGCCGAGTGACATCAAGGCCTTTGATGAGAAGCTCGATAGGATAGCGGCAAAATTGGAAAAGTCAATTGATTTTGAAAAACTTCTTTCATATTTCGAAGTGGCAAAGACAGAAGAGAAAAAAGATTTTCCAAAGTCAATGGCTACTGTGGCGATAGCCTATGACAAGGCGTTTAACTTCTACTACAAAGAGAATATTGATTTTTTAGAAAAATATTTTACTGTGAAGTACTTTTCGGTCTTAGATGGTGATGAAGTACCTGAGGCTGATTTACTCTACATTGGTGGCGGCAACTTAAAAGATTATTTAGAAGATATCCAAAAATCAAAGTCCTTAGATAGCATAAAGAAATATTATGAAAACGGAGGAAAAATATTTACCGAAGGCGAAGCGACTTATTTTTTAGCAGAATGCTTTAATGAGCACAAGATGCTTGGCATTATAAAGGGTAAGGCTGTTAGTGAAAAAAGGCTTCATAACTTTGGTTACGCTTATCTAAAAGTTCTTAGAAAGAATTTTTTATTTGATCAAGACAAAATTTTCCATTCACAAGAATTTCATAAGAGCAGCTTAAGTGATAATGAGTTTAATTTATTTAAGGTAGAAAAACCATATAGAGAGGACACTTGGACGAGCTCTTTTGCAAATGAGAACATAGTATCAATTGAGCAAAACATTTCCTTTGTTCAAGATGAAGAATATTTTTATAAAAAGATAGATAGTTTAAGAGGTGAAAAGGATGTATAATTACGACAACAACCCCATGAATATTGAAAACACAAGTATGGACATAATCGATAAGGAGCTTGTAGGAACTAAATTTACTGAGACAGAAAAACTTATAGTGAAGAGAATGATTCACTCGACAGGCGATTTTGATTATAAAAACATAATTGATATAAGAAATAATTTTCTTGATGAAGCGCTTGATGCACTGAAGAATGGTGCCAAGATTTATACTGATACAAGGATGACTATGGCAGGCGTGAATGAAACTAGCTTAAATAAGCTTAACTGCGAGATCATCAATCATATAAAGGATGATGATGTAAGGGAGCTTGCTAAAGAAAAGGGCACAACAAGAAGCTACCAGGCTATAGACAAGACTATAGGCGAAGACATCGCCATATACTCGGTTGGTAATGCACCAACAGCACTATATAGAATCATAGAACTAATTAAAGAAGAAAAAATTCATCCAAAGGCAGTTATTGGTGTGCCAGTAGGTTTCGTTGGAGCGGCTGAATCAAAGGAAGCGCTTAGAGAAGTAGGCATAGCACAAATTTCGACAATAGGCAACAAAGGCGGATCAAACGTTGCGGCATCAATCATTAACGCACTTTTATATATTTTATACAGAAAATGAATAAATACGATATAGTTGATGGTAAAAGCCTTAGATATGGCTACACAACAGGCACATGCGCGGCTGTTGCAACACATGCAGCGCTGATAAATCTATTAGAAGGGCCAGTAAGTGAATATGATATAGACCTTCCTTGCAATGAGACCATAAGCGTTGCTATTAACTCAAATGAAAAGGGTGATGGCTACGCCATAAGCTCGGTTATAAAGGACGCTGGTGACGACCCAGACCAAACCAATGGCATAGAGATATTTTCAAAAGTTTCTTTAAGGGATGATGGCAAGGTCATTATCAAAGGCGGCGAAGGCGTTGGCATTTACACAAACGATTCAATCTTCGGCAAGAAGGGCGAATACGCCATAAACAAGGTGCCAAGAGAGATGATTACTAAAGAGGTTGAGCTTTTAACTGACAAGGGCGCTGACGTTACTATATTTACGCCTATGGGCGTTGAGATTGGCAAAAAGACTTTCAATCCAAACATTGGTATAGAAGGCGGCATCTCGATAATCGGCTCGACTGGGCTAGTTAAGCCTATGAGCGAAGATGCTTTGCTTAAAACTATAAATTTAGAGATAAAAACGCTTTATCTTGATAAAGGCTCGAGAGAAATCGTTCTTACGCCAGGCAGTCACGGCCTTAAAGAGGCGAATAGCATTGGTATAAATGAAAATATCGTTTTAACAAGTAATTACATCGGCGACTCGCTAAAGATGGCTTACGAAATTGGCTTTAGAAAAATTACGCTCGTGGGTCACATAGGTAAGTTTGCAAAGCTATCTATAGGTGTATTTAACACGCACTCAAAGAACGCTGACACACGTATGGAGGCCTTTGTATATTACCTTGCGATGCTAAATAAGCCTTATGAAGTGATTAAGGAAGTGGATGCCTTTATCACTGCAGAAAAGTGTTACAATTATCTTTATGATGCAGGCTACAAGGACGTTTTATGCGCTATGGAAGAGGGCTGCGAAAAAAGAGTTAAAACTTATCTAAAAGATGATTCGCTTGAAGCCAGCGTAAAAGTGTATTCGTTTGAAAAAGGAGTATTAGATTGTTAATAGTTGTTGGAGTAGGACCAGGTAAAAGTGAATATATGAGCGTAAGAGCTTATAGGACGATAAAAAATGCTAGTAATGTTTATGCGTTTAAAAGGGTAAAGGAAGAGCTTGAAGATGAATTTACTCATATAAATGAAATTTTTGTTAAAGATCTAAAAGATATTAAAGAAGGAGTTTTATTATTATCAGGCGACCCATCATTTTATGGCGCGGTTGATTACTTGAAGCGAGAGGGCGTTGCCATTGACGAGGTGATCCCATCTATAACAGCTTTTCAGTACTTAATGAGCAAGGCGCAAGTGAATTGGAACGAGGCAAAGACTTATTCATTACACGGCAGAGAGCTTGACGATGGCTTCAAGACCATTGTTATGAATAATGACAAGGTTATAGTCCTATGTGATAAGCATAATAATCCAAAGGCTATAAAAAAATATTTGGACGAAAAAAATATTAAGAGAAAATACATCGTCGGCACAAATTTATCGCAAAGTGGCGAAATAATTAAGACTTATGACGCGGGCGATGAGATTGATATAGAAAATAGTTTATCGGTGGTGATTATTATAAATGAAGTGGTTTAAGGACGAGGACTTTATCAGGGGCGAAGTGCCTATGACGAAGTTCATAAAGAGAAACGCAATAGTGAGTTTATTAGACGTGAGTGAAGACGACAAAATTTTAGAGATAGGCACGGGCACAGGCAGCGTCACTTGTCAAATGGCCGCTATTTGTAAAGAGGTCACTACGATTGAAAGAGATGACGAGGCCATAAGCGTGGCGAAGAAAAATTTTGAAAAATTTGGCCTTGATAATATTAAGCTCATCAAGGGAAAGGCGCCTGAGGGCATGGATGGAGCTGACTTTAATAAAGTTTACATCGGCGGCTCTGGAAAAAATTTAGAGAGCATTATGGATAAGCTTGATGAAAAAAATAATTTTACTGTCATCGCGAGCTTCATTATTTTTGACAATGCTTATGAGTTTAAAAGTTTACTAAAGAAGAAAAATTATAAAAACATTGATACATACATGATAAATGTGTCTAAGGCGGAGAAGCTTGAGATGATGATAGCTGAAAATCCGGTGATTATTGTGAGAGGTGAAAAGAATGATTAGTTTTGTGGGCGCAGGTCCTGGGGACAGTGACTTAATTACAGTTAAGGGACTAAAATTATTAAATGCAGCGGACGTGATTATATATGCTGGCTCCTTAGTATCAAAGGATATACTATCTGGAATAAAAGAGGGGGCAAAGGTATTTGACTCAGCTAAAATGACTTTGGAAGAGGTAGTAGAAGAATTTATTAAGGCAGAGGAAGCTGGCTTAAACACCGTTAGACTACATACTGGCGACCCAAGCATATATGGCGCGATAAAGGAGCAAATAGATACGCTTGACTTACTTGGCTACAAATACGAAGTAATTCCGGGCGTTACAAGCGCAACAGCTGCTTGCGCAAGGATAGCTAAGGAATTTACTTTACCTGAAGTTAGTCAAACTCTCATCATCACTCGTATGGAGGGAAGGACTAAGGTGCCTGAGACTGAAAAGCTAGCTGAGCTTGCTAAGCACAAGACATCTATGGCAATTTATCTTTCGGCTTCACTTACAGAAAAGGTTCAAGAGGCTCTACTAGAAGGCTACGAAGATCCAAATACGCCAGTAGTCATCGCTTATAAGGCGACTTGGGCTGATGAAAAAATTATTTATACCAATATTGCAAATCTTGTTAAAGATGCTAAAGAAAACAATATTACAAAGCATGCTTTAATACTTGTTGGCAAATTTATTAACGCGCGTTACGAAAGAAGCAAGCTTTATGACCCAAGCTTCTCGACTGAGTATAGAAAAGCAAATGAATAAGATCATCATCACCTACACTGAAGCTGGCCTTGCTATAGCTAAGACTATAGCAGCTGGCTTTGATGTAGAAATTTTTTATAAGGATAAAAACGTCGACAAGGTCTTGGAGGATAGATGGTCTTCGCTTGATACAATCATCTTCACAAGTGCAACGGGCATAGCGGTTCGTAAGATTGCTCCTTTAATCAAGGACAAATACACAGACCCAGCAGTTCTTGTGATTGACGACAAGGCAAAGCACGTCATATCGCTTTTATCTGGTCACATAGGCGGGGCAAATGAACTTGCCATTGATATTGCTAAGACTATTGGTGCTGAACCAGTCATCACTACAGCCTCGGACAATAGAGGCCTAGAAGCGCTCGATATTTATTTAAGAGATAATGATTTTGCATATAACTCAAGAGAGGCTCTTACCATCATTATGGGAGCCATAGTAAATAATAAAAAAATTTATCTAGGGGCGAATGATTTTGAATTTAAATATGGTAATTTCACGAATGATAGAGATGAAGCGGACTACGCCATAATCCAGGATGAAGGCTATATGACAAGTGACGATAAAAACACTCTTTACATCATAAAGAAAAAATACAATATGGGCATAGGCCTAAGACGAGGAACGGCCACTGACGTTTTGGAGAAAGCGTTTCATGAAGTACTTAAGGAGATGGACATAAATCCAAAGGCGATTAAGCGCTTTGGCTCAATCGATATAAAGAAGGACGAAGAGGCTCTTCTTGAGCTTTGCAAAAAATACGATAGAGAGCTAATTTTTTATACTGCAGATGAACTTAACGAGGTAGATGTCTCGGAAAAGTCTGATTTTGTCAAGAAGATCACAGGCGCTTACTCAGTTAGCGAGGCCGCGGCGAAACTGCTTGGCGGAAAAATTATTTTATCAAAAAAGATTATCGATTCAATAACATTTTCAATTACAGAGGAGATATAAAATGAATAAATTATATGTTGTGGGCATAGGACCCGGATCAAAAGAGAATATGACTTTCAAGGCGGTAGACGCAATTAAAGAAGCAGATACAATAGTCGCATACACAAAGTACCTTGCCTATGTAGAGGATTTTATAGATGGCAAGGATATAATCAAAACTGGTATGACAGGCGAAAAAGAAAGATGTCAGCTCGCTATCGATGAGTACAAGAAGGGCAAGACTGTTGCCATCATTTCAACTGGCGACTCGGGTCTATATGGCATGGCTGGCCTTGTTTATGAAATAGATCCAAGTATAAACATCGAGGTAGTTCCTGGTGTGAGCGCTGCTTTTTCGTCAGCGAGCGTTGTTGGCGCGCCACTAATGCATGACACAGCTCTAATTAGTTTATCGGACCTACTTACTGATTGGGATCTTATTCTTAAGAGGGTAAGGAACTGCGCCGATGCGGATATGGTCATCGCTCTATATAATCCAAAGAGCAAGAAGAGAGTGGACCACTTAAAAGAAGCACTTGACATAATTAGGGAGTATAGAGATGCACAGACACCTATTGCCATGGTTAAAAACGCTTTAAGAGAAGGCATGGACTATAGGATAAGTACGCTTGATGACGTTGATTATGATTTTTGCGAGATGAACACTACTGTCATCATTGGCAATAGCCAAAGCTATATTAAGAATGGCAAGTTCATTACGCCAAGAGGATACAAGCTATGATACTGATCATAGGCGGCACAAGCGAAGGCGAAGAGATATACGAAAGACTCAATGACAAGTATGATTTATTTCTTTCAGTCGCGACTGAGAGCGGAAAAAAACTTTATGCGTCAAAGGATTTAATCATGGGCAGGATGAATAAGGATGGCTTTAAAGATTTTATTCAAAAAAATGATATCGACATGATTATAGACGCTTCACATCCATTTGCAGTTGAAGTAACTAAGAACGCGTCAGAGGCAGCGAAAGAGATGAATATAAATTATCTTCGCTATGCGAGAAGCGTTTTGGACTACGAAGAAAAAGATAATATAGTTAGAGTGCCATCGTATGAGGCGGCTTTTAAGTATATTGACACGCTAAAAGACAAAGAAGAAAATTTTTTATTCACGACTGGTTCGAACAGAATAAAGGACTTTGAAAAAGTAAGGGGCAAGAACAGATTCATCTATAGAGTATTGCCGAGCGCCGAGAGCATAAAGGTTTGCGACGACAATCATATAGAGATGAAAAACATCGTTGCTCAGATGGGTCCCTTCACTTTGGAAGAAAATATCGCCTTGATCGATAGATACGATATAAAATATTTAGTGAGCAAAGAGAGTGGCAAAGTTGGCGGTACTGACGCTAAACTTGATGCTTGTTTACAAAGAAATATAATTTGTGTTATAATTACAAGGGAAGAAGAAAATGCTTTACATAGCATTGATGAAGTAATTAATTATATGGAGGCTAATTATGGAAGATTCTTATAGATTTTTTAATAACAAGAAATGCGCGTACATGCCGTGTCATAAAGTTGATAATACTGAGGATTTCAACTGCTTGTTTTGTTACTGCCCTCTTTATCTAATGGAAGAGTGCGGAGGCAATTACAAGATGACAGCAGGCATTAAGGACTGCTCAAACTGCTTGATACCTCATAGACCAAAGGGTTACGACTACATCGTAAATAAGTTTAGAGAGTACAATCAAAAAAAGGCAGATGAATACATTAAAAATCTTGAAAAAGAAATGAACAAGGACAATGATTAAGCTTGTACTAGGCGGAGCGCGAAGCGGCAAAAGCGAGTTTGCTGAAGATATTTATAAAGATATTGATGATGTGACTTATATAGCTACTGCCAAAGCCATTGACAAAGAATTTGAAGAAAGAATTGCTCTTCACAAGGCAAGACGCAATACTAAGTGGACTACTATCGAAGCTTATAAGGATTTTGCTAGCATAGAGATGAAGACTAAGTACTATTTTCTTGACGATGTGACAAATATGCTTACGAATATACTTTTTGATCACTTAGGAGAAAGGGAAATAGCTGACGAAGATGCTCAGATAGTAGAAAAACTTGTCATAGATGAAATGTCTAAGCTATTTGCAAGGATAAATGAGATGGACGCTGATATAGTCATAGTCTCATCAGAGCTTGGCGCTGGACTTGTGCCAGAAGCAAAGCTATCGAGGCTATTTAGAGACATGCACGGCAAAGTCAATCAATACATCGCGAAGAATGCGGACGAAGTTTACTACGTCATCGCATCGATTGGAGTGAAGATAAAGTGAAGGGACTAATACTAGCACTGCAATTCATGACGAGGGTGCCAATTAATATCGGCGTCGATTTTAATAAGAAAAATATAGGGGCAATGCTTTGCTTTTTTCCTTTTATTGGCCTAATCATAGGTCTATTTACATTTCTTCCGACAATATTCTTGCGTGATAAGATATCCATGGACTTAGTGGCTCTCTTAAACATAATTTTTTATCTACTCATAACAGGCGCTTTGCACATGGACGGCCTATCTGACACGTCTGATGCATTTTTATCAAACAGAAGCAAGGACAGGATGAAGGCCATAATGAAGGATTCTACAGTGGGCACTTTTGGTGTAATTAGCATAGTCATAGTACTTGCGGCAAAATTTTTTGCTTTTAAAGATATTGCAGTTCAAGGTTTTAAATGGGACTACATATTTATATATATTTACTCAAAGACCATTGCAATGAATGCGTTTATTTACTTTAGGAGCGCGGACAGCAGTACTTTGTTCAAGACATTTAAGGAGAGCAGAAACACTTTTCTTATCAACTTTATGAACTTAGTCGTGATATGCTCAAGCATAATATTTGACTACAAAGTCTTAGTGTATTTACTTATCGAAGCAATAGTATTTGTGCTTTTGTATTTAATTTCACTTAAGAAGATAGATGGCGCGACAGGAGATACTATAGGCGCATCAGTAGAATTAGCAGAAACAATAAGTTTATTTGTAAAATAGGGGGTAATATTTAGCTTGTGTATTTTACACACTTACAGATGCATATAGTTACTAGTTTGTACTATTTAGGATAGACTATAAGTTACTAACTGTAACTATAAAATATTTGATTGGACTATAAGTTACTAACTGCATCTACAAGCTCTTTTGATCTTGGCATGATGTAATATTTATCTGTAGTATCAAAATCAGCGTGGCCTAAAATTCTAGTTATATATTCTTTATTCATAATTTTTGCGTTGAGCATTGTTGCGTAGGTTCTCCTACATGCGTGCGATGTTAGATGCTCAATACCAGCATCTTTTAATGCATCAGCATACTTACATTTGTATAGCTGAGCATAGGTATAAGGTTTGCCACCATGCTCAAACAAGTAATTTTTATTCTTACTGCATATCTGAGTAATTATCGGCAGTATTCTTTTTGGCAAAGGTATTATCCTGTCTTTTCCAGCATCTGTTTTAATACCATGCAAAATATATCTATCTTCTAAGTTTACATAGTCTATTTTGCAAGTAGCAAGTTCCCCCATCCTCATGCCTGTATAAATCAGGATAAGAGGAATTTCAATATTTTCAACTTTGCCTACAGACGACCACATTTTTTGTATGTCAAGGTCGGTGAATATTTTCTTTTCTTTTGGCGCTTTTCCCTTAGGTGTAATTAATAAGCTTGAGTAATCTGTGGTTATTATTTGTCGCCTCATAGCCTCTTTACATAGCAGACTTATAAGAACTCTTACTGATCTAATGCTACTGCTGGCCATGTGTGAGCAATCATTAAGTGTTTTTTGTAAAATTTGAACATTTAAGTCTCTTACTCTTACATCGTATATGCGTTTTAATTTTTTAAAGCTTGTTACATATCCGTCAGCAGTGCCTTTGCATACAGTTTCAAAGTGCGTTTTTGACCACTGATCAAATAATTCTTTTACAGTGATCAATGTAAGATCTGTTGGGCGGTCTAAATATTCTATTAGCACACGTTCTGCATCTAAACGAGTTTTAAAAGTTCCTAATGTTTTTTGTATAGTGCGGCCATCAATTGGATCTTCAGTTGCAGGTACTCTGGCAAGCCATGGGCGGCGCCTTTTACCTGATAACTTTACTACTGATCCTGTGCCATTTTCTCTTCTCATATTGCTTTTCCTCCTTCCTTATGATATAATCAACATGAGAGTGGTACAACAAAATGCGATAATCTCTCAGCTGTGTATAGTGGTTCGGACTTACACAGCTTTTTTATTGTTGTACTAGTTCATCTTCATCTAGTCTAAATCTTGCTTTTAATTCATCTAACTTTTCATCTAGGTAAGATAAGTTGCTTTTACTTAAATATTCACTATAAAGATAAAAGTTATCTTTAATTCTGGAGATTCTATTTAATCTTCCTTTTTTTGTTTTCAGCTTATATAAATTCACTTCTTCTTTTTCAAGTTCAGCATCAATTAAAACATTGTTTCTCTTTATTAGCTGCTTTAGAAATGTAACTGATATATATTCTTTACGATCAGCGGCAACTTGATTTTCTATAACTTTTTTAATGTATTCTACATCTTGAAAGTATAAAGGCACTGAAAAATATCTTGCATATAATGTAATTATTCTATTATTTAATTCTTTAAACTCATCTAGGCTTAAATTCTCATACTTAAAGAGCTGAAACATCTCATAATATGGCTCTTCTTCAGGAAATAAAGGCTCAGAAGCAATAAAGTTTTTGTTTATTGTTCTTGGCTCTTCATTTTTATTGTTTATATCTTCTTTATTGCTTATATCTTCACTATTTAGGATAACTGGCTTGTATAACTGACTTTGTATAGGTTCTTTTTGCTCTTTAACTTCATTATTTATACTTATAGTATCAATTTTTTTATATTGTCTATTCTTTTTAATTAGCGTATATGAGCCTATTATAGATAATACAGTTATTACTGTAACTATTATGCCTGCTGGTATATTGCCTTGAGTGTATGCAGTTATAGCTATAATTATAAAGCTTAAAGACAATATGCAAGAAATTATTGTTAGCAGCTTAAATAAAAACTTTTTCATAAATAAACTTCCTTTGCATACTATCTTCTAGAGTAAACTCCTATAAGTTTACCTAAAGTTAGATTTTCATTATCTGGACTTAGTATGATTGGTTGATATTTAGGATTTGAGGATAAAAGCATAATTGTGTTATTTTGCTTGTTAAAAATCTTTAAAGTTGCCTCACCATCTATAAGAAAAGCGCCTATCTCGCCATTTTCAACACAAGGCTGCTTTTTTAAAAAAACAATGTCTCCATCAAAGATGCGTGAGCCTATCATGCTATCACCTTGTATTTGCAGTGCAAAGTCAGCGTTTATAAATTCACTTGTATCGAAATAATCCTCATAATTTTCAACTGCAAGAATAGGTGTGCCTGCTGCTATTTTACCTAAAATAGGTATTTTGCGTGGCTGAATATCAAGGTTAATCATTTTTGCGTTTGATCTATCTATACCAAGTAGTGCGTTCATATCAGTGTTAAATACTTTTGCATAAAGCGATATTGCAGTTGCTGTAGGTTCACTTTTATTATTTTCCCATCTTGATATAGCAGATCGTGAAATCTTATAATCAGAAACATTGTTAAGCTTTTCTACTAGTTCATCAATAGTATAGTCACGAGATTTTCTCAATTCTAATAATTTGTTTCCAAAGTTTTTCATTATATCACCTCTTTTTATATATTATAGCATCTTTGTTTCAATTTTGCAATATTTTTTAAAATATTTTAAAAAAAGTATTGACAATGAGAAAAAAGTGTGGTAATATATAATTATCCCAAAAATGAGATAAAAGAAAGGGGGTAATTATGTGCGAAAAGATTATGCTAAGTTAAAAGGTATTTTAGCAGAAAAAGATGTAAAGAACATTGATATTGCAAAACTTTTAGGTTTATCAAACAGTTCAATAACTAATAAGCTAAATAGAAATAATGGCATGGATTTTAAGGCAAGTGAACTAAAAAAGATTTGTGAAGCTTATAATATTGATGCAAACACAATTTTTTTTGGTTAAAATATCCCAAAAATGAGATAAAAGGAGGATCAAATGGAAAAAGTAACAGTTAAAGAAGTAAGTGATTATTTAGGAATAGGGCAAAGCAGTGTTAGATTTTTTCTAGAGAAAGGCAAGTTTCCTTTTGGTGCTGCAGCTAAAAAAGAGGGCGGCAAGCGTTATGTTTTTATTGACAGAAATTTGTGGGAAAAATACAAAAAAGGAGAATTAGCCTATACAACTAGTTATGATGAGGCTAGCTACATGGTAGAAGCAAAGGACAGATAAAATGAAAAAGTATTACAAACTAGGAAGAAAAAGATTTTCAATAGATTATAGCGCTCCATTCTGGTGCATACTTGGAGGATTAGCTGCAGGATGCTACTTTTATATATTATATGAAGCACTAGCAATTATCACTGAATAATAAATTACTAGGAGGTTTATTATGGATAAGATAGATGAAAAAACAAACATATATGAAAAGCTAAACTATGTTCAAAACAACTTAAAGGTACCTAAAAATAGAAGAGCTAGTTTTGGAGGCAAGAATGGCTACAATTATAGATCATGCGAAGATATACTCGAAGCTGTTAAGCCACTTAATAAAGTAGCTAGACTTAACTTAAGGCTAAATGATGATATAGATGTAAAAAACGGCTTAACATTTGTTAAGGCAATAGCAATACTTAGCGACTTAGATAGTGATGCAGTCATAACATCAACTGGTTTTGCACAAATAGCTACAGATAAAAAAACAATGGATGTTGCACAAATGACAGGCAGTGCCTCCTCATATGCAAGAAAATATGCTTTAAATGGGCTTTATGCGATTGACGACAGTCAAGACATTGATAGCATGGATCACAGCGATAAGAAAGTAGCTCCAAAAATAGCAGCTAGTACAGTTACAAAAGCAAAAACAAAATCTGACACTATAAGCCCAGCGCAAATAAAAGAAATGTACAAAAAATCAAATAACAACAAAGAATTATGCTTGGAAGTCATAGGTAGATATGGCTATGAATCGGGAAATGAAATTAAGTTAAAAGATTATAAAGAAATATGTGATGAGATAGAAGAAAGAGCAAAAGAGGAGTAATAAATGACATACAACAAGTATAGAGCAAAGAAAACGAAGATAGATGATATTGAATTTGATAGTTATATGGAGTCTAAAAGATATAGGCAACTTGTTACATTAGAAATGGCAGGTGAAATATCTGATCTAGTTTTACAGCCTAAATTTAGACTGATGGATAGCTTTAAATATGATGGAAAAACAATTAGAGCAATTGATTATGTGGCTGATTTTATGTACAAAGAAGATGGCAAGCTTGTAGTTGAAGATGTAAAAGGAATGAGAACACCAGCATATATTATCAAAAGTAAACTTTTTATCAAAAAATATATCCTAGAACTTGAATATATTGATGAGTTTAGAGAACTAAAGGCAGGAGATTTTTAATGGCAAAAAGATTAAGAGATTTAAGTGCATTTTGCATCATTCCTTACAGCGTCATGTATGATAAAGATCTATCTGATGGTGAAGTAAGAATATATATTGCAATATCAAGCCTAGCTAATCAAAGAGGCTACTGCTTTGCTAGTAATAACTACTTAGCTAACAGTTTAGGTAAGTCATCAAGTACAATTAAAAGGGCATTACAAAAGCTTGAACAAAAAGGCTTTATAAAAAGAGATACTAACAGGCTAGCAGATAATAAAACTAACAGGAAAATATATCTATCCTTTGATAAAATCTTTGACAAACCTACAGATGAGGTGGATCAAAAATGCACTGGGGTAGGGTCAAAAATGAGCCAGGGGTGGGTCAAAAATGAGCTGGGGGGTAGGGTCAAAAATGAGCCACAGAATAATATAAGTAATAATAATATAAGAGATAATAATATAAGAGATATAGAAAGCGGCAAAAGTCAAAAATATAATTATGATCTAATTGTTAGTAAATATAACTCTATAGCTAAAGAGTGTAAGCTTACAAGTATTTATAAGTTAAGTGATAAAAGGAGAATTAAGCTTAAAGCAAGGCTTGATGAAATTGGTGAAGATGAGCTACTAAAAGCAATAGATAAGATAAAAGAATCTAGCTTTTTAATTGGTAACAATGATAGAAATTGGAAAATATCGTTTGACTGGCTAATAAACAATGACAACAATATGATCAAATTACTTGAAGATAAATATAAAGATAATGAAGCTGCAGATGACTTTGCTATCTTTGATCAGATAGGAACACATATATGATGAACTACAATGAAATATTAGAAAGCTTAGGAATTGATCCAAGCTGCATAAATTTTAATAAGCCTTTTGATCAAGTTGCAACATACAATGCATCAGTAGGTAAGCTTAACTTAGAAGATGGCTATGACTGTAAAAAGTGTAAAAATCGTGGCGATTATATGAAACTTATAGATGGCTATGAAAGACTAGTGCCATGTGAGTGCATGAAGATAAGAAGCGCCATCAGAGAACTTAAAAAATCAGGCTTAGAAAGCTTTGTTAAAGAGATGAGCTTTACTAGCTATAAAGCTGTTGATGATTTAAGTGTTAGAGTTAAAAATCTTGCCATTGAAAATATAAATACATTTGACTGGTTTTTTATTGGTGGCCAAAGTGGGGCAGGTAAAACTCATATATCAACAGCATTAGCAATTGAATTATTAAGAAGAGGCAAGGCTGTGCTTTATAAAAGATATGTTGAAACTATGAGAGAATTAAAAGCTGCAAAGTTTAGAAGCGATAGTGAATATTATAGTGAGCTACTGCCTATATTAAATGCTGAAGTCTTATATATAGATGATCTCTTTAAAGAATATCCTAGTGACTGGGATAAGGCTGAAGTATGGCAGATTATAGATGACAGATATAGCAAAAGGCTTAAAACAATTATCTCAAGTGAGCTTGACTTAAAAGAGATAGCAAGAATTGATGAAAGCCTAGCAGGTAGAATCAAAGAGCGTGCAGGTAAATTTAGCATAAATATTGAAAAAAACAAAAAGTTTAATCGCAGGCTTGATGATGAATTTATAAATAAAGTAAAAAGTTTAGGAGGAGTTAAAGATAGATATTAATAATCTAGGAGATATGGACATTGAAAGCATGACGACAGAGCAGAAAAAAGAATTATTGGATGCTATAGTAGAAAGAGCTAAGAAAATGGTATGGAAACAGCAGTATTTAATTTTAAAAGAGGGAGACAAAGAAATATACAGGGTCGAGATGCATGACAAAAACAAGGCTTTTCCTGACTATTTTTATGAATATCTAAATCTCAATGTAGATTGGGATAAGTGGGAATTAAAAGAAACAGAGGTTGACTTTGCAAAGCTATTTTATGCGTGGTGGAGTTGCATACATTATGACTTTTTAGATATAGCAGATAGTTTTCACGAGGATGCTTATTTAGAAGATAAAAATTTAGTAGCAGGCAGACTAACATATTTTGACAGAACAAATGTTGGAGTATTTTTTACAGCGTTAAGAGAGATTAAAAAATATACTCATAAAGCGAAATACAACAGCGATCTTCTAACTTTAGATGAAAAGTATAAATTATATGTTGAATTATGTGATTGGAAACCAAGTAAAAATTAGGAGGAGTAAAAGAATGAAAATATTAAATAAAGACACACTAATACTAAGAGTAAAGGTTGGAGATATCACGGAAGATGACTCTAAGATGCCTATCGACAAAATAAGCGTGACTAATAGATATGAGCCTATTATAGAATTTAAAGACGGAAGCAAAGTAGTATTTGATTGGAATGAGTTATGCGAAGCAGCGAGAACATTTAAAATACTGGAAGAAAACAAGTAGGAGGCAAAAAAGAATGTTTAATACAAAGAGACTTAAGGAAATTAAAGAGCTTAAGGATAAGCTTGAAAAAGAAGAGAAAGAACTAAAGGCAGAAATATTTGAAGAGATCAAGAAGCAAGGCAAAGATAAATATAAAGATGAGCTTGCAGAGTTGGTTATAGTTAAAGAAACACAAAATGTAAGTATTGATGCAAAAGCAATAGAAAAGAATGATGCTGATCTATATGTTGACTTAATGAGTAAATACCCAAAGATAAGTAAAAGACAAGCATATTTAAAAGTTAAGTTTTTATAGGAGGCAGAAATGAAAAAGATAATAGTTAAGGTGATAGCAAGGGCAGAGGTCTTAGTTGATGATGATTGGGACATATTCGAAGTAGACCAGTACGTAAAAGACAACTATTGCAATTTAATATATCCGCCAAATGATTTTAAGCTTGCAGAATATGAATATAGGCATGGCTGCATAGTAAAAGTAGGAGAGGAGTAGAAAATGAAATCAGAAGTAGTAATAAGAGAAAATTATAGAGACTATGAAATATTAGTCAGAAAATTAAGTTATGACAAAGAAAGCAATGTTAGCTGGATACCTAACACTTGGTATTGTGGCTATGTTGTAATACCAGCTAATGATAAGTTTTATAATGCAAGTGAAGATCTAATAGATACATTAGATGTACATGGCGGCATAACATTTGATGGAGTTTTAAATGACTTTACTGAGTATATGATAGGCTTTGATTGTCATCATATGGGTGATGATCCAGAAGTACAAGATGCAGATTATGCTCTAAGTGAGTGTAAAAGATTAGTAGATCAGATTAAAGAAAGTAATAGAGAATATATAGTAAGCATTAAAATTGACTTGCGCTATCAAATGAGCCCTAAAAATGTATATTACATGGTATCAAACGCACTGGCAGAAACGCTTGATCAAGATAGCAGAGTGTTTTTTTGTGACATTGTTAAAAACGGACAATTTAATTATGATATATTAGATGATTGATTATGTGAAGTATCTAAAAAATAGGAGGCAGATATGGAATTATTAAAATTTAAGTCAAGGAAGAGCTTTGAAGAATTGCAAGATTTAATTATAGAGATGGCGGAGAAAGAAAAAGTTAAGAGCAGTGTTTGTGACGAAGAATTTGTAAGACAACAATTTAAATTATTAATTGATGCGGCTTTATCATTACAGAGTGACATTGATTGCTTATACTGGGCAAGAAGGTATGAGCAAGACTACTTAAAGCCAACATATTGCTATGGCGGAGAAAGTGTTGAGGTTACAAGACAAAAAGAATATTTAAAAAACGATATGGGGACTATATTAAAGGCATTAATTATTATAAGCGGACAATATAATTATGATCTATTAGATTGTTTATGTGAAGTATCTAAAGATTTAAAAGAGGATAAAAAAGATGAATAATGTAGATCTTATAGAAAGAGAAAAAATGTGTCAATTCTTAATAGCTAATTTAAAATCTATGTGCTTTTACACTATGGCACTAGAGAAAAATGATGCGATGCTTGCAGGATTAAATATATATTGTTACTTAGACAATAAAGAAATGTTTAATCAATATTTTAATAAGAGTGGAAAAAAACTTGTTGAAAATGTATCTGAATATTATTACAATCATTGGCTGAAAAACAAAATTTTCTGTAAAGAAATAGCATTTATGGAATTATTACAAGCAACTCTTAAGCTTATAAGAGATTGTGATATTTTAAATGAGCAAGGATGTAAAGAAATGATTAAAAATGTAATGCTTATAGTTATACACACTTATAAAATGCTTGATGAAAAGTTTGAGAAATACGTGGGCAGATTAGAATATGGAGGTCAAGAAAGTGTCGGTTGTTGAGATGTTAAAAAAAGTAAAAGATAAAAAAGAAGCTGAGCATGTGGCAATGACATTATCCGTAATTGTTGAAAGTATTAACAGTGATAATTACACAGCACTAGAGCATGAGGTAAAGTCATTGTGTGATTATATGAATAAAAACAATGTGAGCGGTCAATATAAAAAGTGTAAGGGTAAAGCTATTGATCAGTATGATGAATTAGAAAGCTTTATAAAAACTTTAGGAAAAAGAGACATAATAAAAAGCATAGTAGATTGTATTTATAAAATTAAAGAAAATAAACTAAATTATGAGAACACAAAACTGATTATTATGTCTTTATTTATTGCATGCACATTATATGATATAGAATTTAAAGATCTATAGTTATTAGGAGGATATATGATATTAGAAAAATTAAGAAAATTAAAAGACGAAGAGAAAAAAATAAATTTATCAAAAGAATTAATTGATAAACTAAAGTTCTGTAAAAAAGCTATTGAAAATGGCACTTATCCATTTGAGTTAATAGCGATGGATAGGGACTATGAAAAACTACTAAAAAAAGAAAATCCATTAGAAATAGATAATATTTATAGTCTAAAAGAAGATGCTAGAGAATTAGTATTGCCATATAAGGATAAAATTAAGAAATTAAGTAAAAGTGATTTTATAGATAATATTGATCTATGCATAAAAAACACTAAACTAAAAGGCATCACCACAGAAAATATTATGGAATTTTACATGATTATATATAGCTTAGGTGTATTTCATGATATGAGAAATTAGATTAGGAGAATTGTATGAAAAGAGAAGCAGAAGATGTTAAAAAAGAATTAGGAAAAATATTTTTAATAAATAAAGCCTGTGAGAGCAAAAAAAGACAGATAGCAAAACTTGAAGAAGAGAAAACCAGCTTTAGTTCAAGCTATATCGATGGAATGCCAAAAATTAAAGGATGTAGCTTATATGAAAAAGTAAACTGGATCATTGACAAAGTTGATGAATTACAAGCTAAAATCGCAAAGAACATGAAAGAACTATACGAAATAAGAGATTATTGGATGGATAAAATTAATAAGCTTAAAATAGATGAGATGGTAGTAATAGAGCTATATTACATAGAACTTCTCTCAGTACCAGAAATATCAGAGGAATTGCACTATGATACAAGGCAAATTTATAGAATTAGATCAAGGGCATTAGAAAACTTGGCTATAATAGCTAATGAAAGTGAGAAATGATTAAAAGATGTCGCAAAATGCACAAAAATGCACAAAATGTCATAGAATGTCACTGTTAATTGTGGTATAATGATAGTGTAAGAGGTACTGATACTGCACTGATTACTATGAATCAAAATCCGTGATACTCCTAGTAAAATTTTTGCTATTCGCACTGAGAAGTGCGTGGATTGAAAAGAATTTGACAATTGCTCCACTAAGTGTGGAGCTTTTGTATTATGTATCCTTCCTTAAAATTATATATAACGGATTATGATCTCCTTAAAAGGCTTGGGTTTATACTTTTTTCCTGAGCCTTTTTTATTACATAGAAATGAGGTGATGCATTTGTCTAAATTGACTTTAAAACAAAAGAAATTTGCTGATGAATACATCATCAGTGGCAATGCTTATCAATCAGCTGTGAGTGCTGGTTATAGTAATAATTATGCTAAAGCTCAATCTAGCAAAATGTTGGAAAATGTTGGAATAAAATCATATATTGATGAGAGAATGAAAGAGTTAGAGGATAAAGCTGTAGCAAGTCAACAAGAAGTGCTTGAATATCTAACAAGGGTTATGCGTGGTGAAGAGAAAGAGGCTGTGCTTGCTAATTCTGGAGATTTTAAGCAGGAAGTAAGAGAAATATCTGTTGGTGCTAAAGACAGATTAAAAGCAGCAGAGCTTATTGGCAAAAGATATAGCCTGTGGACTGAAAGATTAGAATTAGAAGCGGAGACAGTCATCATTAAGGATGATATAGATGAGTGATGTATCTATAAGCCTAAAAGAAATAATACCACCTAAATTTAGAGAAGTACACTTAGCAATTAAAGAAGGTAAATACACCTATTATGTCTTAAAAGGCGGCAGAGGCAGCGGCAAGTCTACTACAGTTGCTATAGAACTTATACTTGAGCTTATTAAGCATCCTATTACTATACTGTGTGTAAGAAAAGTAGGCAAAACATTAGAAAAAAGCTGTTATGAGCAACTAAAAGAAGCAGTGTCTATGTTAAAGCTAGATCGATACTTCAGATTTTATCAAAGTCCACTTAAAATAACATATACACCAAGAGGTAACTCAATCATTTTTTCAGGCGCTGACGATCCAGCAAAGATAAAATCAATAAAGATGAGCAAGTACCCTATAACTACTCTATGGATTGAAGAGCTTGCAGAGTTTAGGTTTGAAGAAGAGGTCTCATCAATAGAGCAATCAATATTAAGAGCTGAGCTTAAAGATGGCTTGAAGTATAAGATTATATACTCATACAATCCTCCAAAGCGTAAGCAGTCATGGGTTAATAAAAGGTTCGAGGCATTTATATTAGAGCCTAATGTATTTTTACACTCCTCTACATATTTAGACAATCCTTATATCTCAAAAGCCTTTGTAGAAGAAGCTGAACATATTAAAAAAGTAAAGCCTCTTAAGTATAGGCATGAGTACATGGGTGAGCCTATAGGCAGCGGTATAGTGCCATTTGATAATCTTGTATTTGAAGAGATTACAGATGCTCAAATAAGTAATTTTGACAATCTTAGAATGGGGCTTGACTGGGGTTATGCTACAGATCCATTGGCGTGTGTTAGACTACATTATGACAAAACAAGAAGAAAGATATACATCTTTGATGAGTTATATAAGGTCAAGATGAGCAATCGTGAAGCAGCTAATGAGATTAAGAAAAGAGGCTGGACTGACACAAAGATAATATGTGATAGTGCAGAGCCTAAATCGATAGATGAATTAAAGAGCTATGGCATTAAGTGTGATGGTGCGATCAAAGGCCAAGGCTCTGTTGAATATGGCGAGAAATGGCTTGATGACTTGGAGGCTATAGTTATAGATCCAAAGAGATGTTATTACACAGCTAAAGAGTTTGAAGCTATTGATTATGATGCTGATAGAGAAGGTAATGTGCTTAACAGGCTTGTAGATAAAGATAATCATACTATAGATGCTACAAGATATGCACTTACATTAGATATGAGGAAAAGCAATTTTAGCTTTGATTAGATTGAGAGGTATTTATGGATATTAAAGAATTAAAATCAGATGAGTTAATAAAATTTATTAGAAATCAGATTTCCTTATTTGAACCTAAGAAAGCTGATATGCTAGAATCGATTAACTATTATAATTACAAACAAGACATATTAAATAAAAAACGTTTTACTATAGGCAAAGACGGCATAAAAACTATTGATAACTTGCCTAATGCTAGAGTGATTGACAATCAATTTAAAAAGGCTATAGATCAAAAGGTTAATTATCTTTTCTCATCACTACCTACCGTAAAGGCTGATGATCCAGAATATCAAAAGCTAGTTAGCAATCTATATAACAAGAAATTTTTAAGAACTATAAATAAGATAGCTCTAGAAAGCTACTTATGCGGTATATCTTGGCTATATGTAGCTAATGATAATGGCAAGCTAAGTATGACTAAGATGGATGCTACTGAAATAATACCTATTTGGCAAGATAAGAATCATGAGAGTTTAGAAGCAGTGATTAGATTATATGCAACAAGCGATATGATTAATGGTGAGCTTAAGACAGTAGATAAGCTTGCTTTATATACAGATGAGCGTGTGAGAGTATATAAGCGTGATAGTTTTGAAGAAATTACTAATGAAGGCTACTTAGAAGCTGAAGATGGCACTTACTTTAGTTTTGACAAAATACCATTTGTTTATTTTAAAAGCAACTCATCTGAAATGCCTCTTTTAAATCGTGTTAAGAGTTTACAAGATGGCATTAACTCATTATTATCTAACTTCTATGATAATATGCTTGAAGATCCAAGAAATCAGATTTTAATATTAAAAAATTATGATGGTGAAGATCTAGGTGAGTTTAGACAAAAGCTTGCTCAGTATGGAGCTGTTAAAGTAACATCAAGTGCAGATGGTGCTGATGGTGGAGTTGGCACATTAGAAGTACATGTTAATAGTGAAAACTACAGACTAGTATTAGATCTATTTAAAGAAAAGCTTATAGAAAATGCTATGGCGTTTGACATGAAAGGCTATAAGTCAGGCAATGCGCCTAATGAATTAAATATTAAGAGTGCTTACTCAGATATGGAGCTTGATGCAGCGCAAACGTTGCTAGAGTTTAGCGCAAGTTTAGAATACTTAGAATACTTCTTAAAAGCAGTTCATGGCATAGATGAAGACAAAGTGGCAACTGTAAGCTTTAAGAGAAATCTTATGGTTAATGAAGAATCTATAGTAAATATACTTAATCAAAGTGTTGGAATGATCTCTAAAAAGACTATGTTATCAAAACATCCATTTGTTGAAGATGTTGATGAAGAGATTAAAGCACTTAAAGATGAAGAAGAAGAAGCCATGGGTGATTATACATTAAATATAGGCTACGATCACGAAGAGGAAGAGCATGAGTAATTATTTTAATAAAAGGCTTATAGATTTACTTAAAGCTGATATTAAAAGATCTAAACGACTTGAAAAAAACATCAGGTCAGGTTACAAGCTAGCAAAAGGCTTAATAGAAGCAGATATAGAAAAATATACTTCAAGGATAGCTGATGAGCTTGAGCTTGATCTAAATAAACTTAATAAGAAGTTATCAATAGAGGATATGAAAGTACTAGCTCAAAGCTTAGGAGTAAGTGATGACTTTTATGCAAGCTATGCTAATTTAAGCTATATGGAGGCTATAAGATTAGAGATGGCAAAGTCCATAAGAAAGCTTGCAGATGATAATGAGAGCTTAATATATGATCATTTAGCAGCAACATTTGAAAACAATTATTATACAACTTGCTATGAGCTATATAAAACTATGGACGACTTTGCTTTTAAGAAAAAAGTAACAACTGAATATTTTGATTTTCTAGCTAAAAAGCCTTGGACTGCTGATGGAAAAACATTTTCACAAAAGATATGGACTAATCAAGAAAGACTAATCAATGAATTGTCTCGTGAGTTTGTCGTTTCTGCAACCAGAGGAGCAAACATTAAAGAATCAGCTAAAAGATTATCTCAAAGAATGGATATTGATTATAAGAGATGCGTAAGGCTACTAAACACAGAAGACAGCTTTTTTTCTAATCAAGCAGTACTAGAAGCTTATAAGAATACTACATCTGAACAGTATAGAATATTAGCAACATTAGATTCAAGAACATGTGATGTATGTGGATCAGTAGATTTAAAGGTATTTAATATCAAAGATGCTAAAGCAGGCATTAACTTGCCACCTTTTCATCCTAATTGCAGGTGTACTACTACTATATACTTTGAAGATGATGAAGAAGCTGATGAAAGAATAATGCGTGATAAAGATGGTAAGAGTGTAAAAGATGAGTTCATGAGCTATAATGAGTGGAAAAAGAAATATGTTGATAAAGTTGATAATATTGACGAAAAAACTGTAAATGTGGGTATAAATAAAGCAGAAGAAGAAGAGGATAAAAAAGAAGAAGGTACTAAACTAAGTGATAAGAACTTAGGTAAGCTAAGCAAGGCGTTGAAAAAAGAAGATTTTAATGAGTTTGTCAATGTATTAAATAATCATGAAAATGAATCGATAAAGACCCTATATAGAAAATATGGAGACCAATTAGACAGTATAAACTATAACTCAAAAGGTAGCTATGCGCCCGATACTAATATTTTAAATATTAGCACTACAGATCAAAATTTATATCCTGATAAAAATAAGTATGCTACGATAGCTCATGAATTTGGTCATGTTTTCGACTTTAAATCTGATATAAATCTATCTCACGATGAAGTTGAGGCTATTAGCGATATAGTTGGTAAGAGGTTAGCACCTAATAACATTTTAAGCTCGTCTGACGCATTTATTGAAGCGGCGAGAAAAGACAAAGAATCACTCTTAAAACAAGGCTTTGATGCACTTAAAAAAGCGATGATTGATGATGATGCATCAGCAGGTGTACAAGATGCTATAGATGGATTTTTTATCGGTCCATCACATAGAATAGGGTGGGGACATGGCGAAAAATATTACAATAGAAAATATGAAAAAATAAAAGAATATTCTGAGATATTTGGCGACGATTATGAGACTAAATTATTGAATATGTATAAAGAAAAAGGCTTAGATGTCAAGAAAGAAAAAGATGTTAAGTCTTTAATTAGAGATTACGATACGGCGGTTGAGATGTGGGCAAATATTGCAAGCGCCGAGACCACTGGCGGTAAAGAATTAGAATATGTTAAGAAATATCTACCTAATGCGCACGAAGCGTTTTTAAAGATTATAAAGGAGATAAAATAAAATGAAAAATATAAGACAATTAGAAAAAGAATACGTTGAAAGGTTTGAAGACTTATTTCCAAATATAAGTTTAGACGAAAGAGAAGAAAGAAAAATAATACTAAAATGTCTAGAAGAAGATAAAGATGCGTACGAGCTAGGATTTTTCACGCTAGACAATAATATATTATATTAAATATTATTTAATTAAGGCACAGTGATGTGTCTTTTTTATTGCTCAAAATCGTGAGTTAATCGTGCGAAAATGCTAAGTTGATTATCAAGAAGTGTGTATTTTACTTGAGATAATCGTGAGCTAATCGTGCGATTTTTAATTTAATTAGTTTTATGAAGCAGTTGTTGACGTAATGTCGATAGCTGCTTTTTAAATATAAAAAATCGGGACAAAACCTGTAAAAAATGTGAGAGGGGTGTTTTTAATGACAAGAGAATTTTTAAAAAGTTTAGGACTGAGTGATGAAGTCATTGACAAGGTCATGGCTGACTATGGCAAGAGCGTTAATCAGCTTAAAGCGGAAAATGAAGAGCTTAAAGCAAAGACTAAGAGTGTAGACGACTTAGAAAAGTCTAAGAAAGACTTAGAAGATAAGCTTGAAACAGCAAATAATGAGATTAAGGCAGCTAATGAAAAGCTTAGTGCATCTGAAAATGATTTTACAGCCTATAAAAACAATACTAGGCTAGATGCAGCGCTTAAGAAAGCAGGCTTTAAATCATCTGATCTTGCTAAAAGATTGATTGACGTTGAAAAGCTTAAGTTTGGGGATGACAAGATAGAAGGACTTGATGAAGCTATAGCAGAGCTTAAAAAGAACTCAGAATATCTTTTTGAAAATGAAAAAGAATCTAGCACAGAGCCAAGTGTGCCAGGTATGAAGTCTCATAAGCCAGAAATATCAACTGGTGAGACTAAGTCAGAGATGGAATCGCAAATAGATGCGATATTTAACAAATAAGGGGGAATTAGAAAATGGCAATTAACAAAATTGAGTATGGTCAAATCATGCAAAAGAGACTAGACCAAAACGCTGTTATAAAATCAGTGTCAGGTTGGATGGAGGCAAACGCTGGTGAAGTAATATACACAGGCGGAAATGAAATTAAGATACCTACTATGTCTACATCTGGACTAGCTGACTATGACAGAGATAAGGGCTATGTACAAGGTGGAATTACAGTAAGCTATGAAACTTACAAAATGACACAAGACAGAGGTCGTACTTTTAATATCGATGCTATGGATGAAGATGATTCAAACTTTGTGGCAACAGCTACAAATGCTATCAAAGTTTTTCAAGATAATCATGTAATACCAGAAGTAGATAGTTACAGATATTCTTCAATAGCAGCTGCTGCTGAAGAAGCTGGTCAAAAAGAAGCAATAGCTTTAACATCTGCTAATGTGCTTAGCAAGCTATTAGAACATATTAGAACTATACAAGATATGATAGGTTATGAAAAAGAACTTGTCATCACTATATCAGGTGCAGCTTGGGGTTTACTAAACGAAAATGAAAAGATGAGCAAATTTATAATGCCTCAAGATTTTAAAAAGGGTGAAATAAATACAAGGATCTATACTATTGATAACAATAAGATCATTGCATGCCCTCAAACTAGATTTATGACTAAGTACAAACAAAATGATGGTGTAACAACAGGCCAAGAAGAAGGCGGCTTAGTACCAACTGAGGATGCTAAGAAGATACAATGGATCATTACTCCAAAAACTGTACCATTGGCTGTTTCAAAGACTGATAAAATGAGAATCTTTACACCTGATGAAAATCAACAAGCAAATGCTTATAAGGTTGACTACAGAATTTATCACGATCTATGGGTTAAGAAGAATGATACTAAGTCAATATTCTTATGTACTGAAGCTTAGGAGGTAATTTTATGATATTAGTAAAAGGCAATATAGTTAAAGAGACTAACGATGAAACAAAAATCAATAGACTTAAAGAACTAGGCTATGAAGTAGTAGAAGAAAAGAAAGAAGCAGCTGACAAAAAGGCTGACAAAGAAGCAGCTGACAAAAAGGCTGACAAAGTAGATGCTGAGCCTGTAAAAGACAAGGCAGCTGACAAAGCAGATAATAAAACTAAAGGCAAATAAGGTTTAAATCATGTTTGACGATATTATAAATGCAGTTGAACATAATTTGCTTGAAAATGCTTTTAATAAGCTAAACAAAAGACTAAAAAGCTATGGATATGATAAAGCCACTGATGAAGACATAGAGTTTGCCTTAATGTCTACCCGTGAATATATCCTTAATTATTGCAATATTGAGGCTATACCAAATGATCTAGCCTATACATTTATAAACTTAAGCACGGCTTACTATCTTATAAGCAATGTGATGTGTGATTATATCAAGCTTGATGAATCCTTAAGTTTTAATGATAGGCTAGGGTCAATTACAGAGGGCGATGTAAGTGTTACTTTTAATGACGATAAAGCAAAGGCTGAAGCTTATGAAACTCTTAAAAACTTAATTGCATCTTTATCTAGTGGCTACATGTCTTACTTGTTAAAGCATAGGAGATTAGCATGGTAGGATTAGATATATTTAAAAGTATTAAAGATCATGCTCAGTCGCTTATGAAGCATAAAGGATATGTTTATAAACCTATAGAATCAAGTGATGCTAATGGCTTAACAGTTGTAAACTATGAAAAAGTAAGTACATTTAATTGCAGATTGAGTTTTAAGTCGTCTAGCTACAGTTTAGATGACTTAAATGCTCTTAGCAGTTCAGAAATGGTGCTTTTTACACCTAGTGAGCTAAACTTAGATGAGGGCGCTTTGGTAATGGTAAGTCAATGCGGCCTTGATTACTACTTGCAAGTTTCTAAGGGTAAAGCCTATGAAAGTCATAAGGAATATGAAGTTAAGGAAGTGGGCAAATGGCTGTAAAGGTAGACTTATCATCTCTTAAAGGCTTAAAAGAAGCACTAGAAAGAAGCACATCAACTCGTGATGAACTTATATCTTATGCTTTACATGATATAGCTGAAGAGGCTATTAAAAATGCTAAAGAAATTACACCAGTTGACACAGGATTGTTGAGAAGAAGTTATTTTTCCAACTACACTAGAGACATAGATGGCTCTTATGTGTGTGAAGTATATAACAACGTAGCTTATGCACGCTTTGTCGAAAATGGTCACAGAATAGTGTCAAGTGATGGCACTACCATAGGCTTTGTAGATGGCAAATTTATGCTTAAAACTGCAGAGGCAAACGTAGAAAGAAGAGTAGATGACATTATAAAAAGAGCTACTAATAAGTATTTAAAAGGACTGATTAAATGATTGATGACAAAATAATAAAAAATGTAATTGCATCGCTTAAAGAAAGATTTAAGGGTGCTTATTTTTATGAATCAAGCGTAAAACAAGGGATTAAAACACCTTGTTTTTTTATTAGAATAATTAACTCTAATATCAAAAGAGAACTTGAAGAAAGATTTTATGTCAATCACGATCTAGCTATTACTTATCTACCAAAGAAGGCTCTTTTTAGTAAAAACTATGAAGAAGATACTCAAATGATCAAAACAGATATGCTCTTTGCGCTTGAGGAATTAAAAACTGATAGTGGCTATCTTTATGCTAAAAATTTATCCATAGAGACTAACTATGATGACTTTGGAGCTTTTTTTACAGCACATGCTACTTATGAATGCGCTTATAGAAAAGATAAAGATAAATATTACATGCTTAAGCTTAAAGAGATTGGAAAGGTAGGATCAAATGGCAAAGAAAACAACAGAAGAAAATATTGAAAGATACTCTAAAGAGGACTTTTTAAAGTCAAAATCACATGATTATTCTTTAGAAGTATTAGATGTGATCTTAGATGAGAATACTAAGTACTCAAAAGAAGAGGTTGCATCGATGTATAAGAAATTTATTGAAAGGGAGGTTAGATAATTATGCTTGGAGGCGGTAATTTTTTAGTGCAAAACAAAATATTGCCAGGTACTTACATCAACTTTGTGTCGGTAAGAAAGCCTAGCAACATCTTTGGAGAAAGAGGATATGTAAGCTTTGCAGCTAAACTTGGATGGGGTAAAGAAGTGATTACTTTATCGAAAGAAGAGCTTGAAAAAGATTCTCTAAAGTTATTAGGTTGCACTTTTGATGATCCAGCTATAAGACCTATAAGAGAAGTACTTGCTAATGCAAAGACCTTATATCTAGGCAGGCTTGATAATGACGGACAAAAAGCAAAAGCAACAGCTGCAGGATTAACATTTACAGCTAAATATAATGGCAGCAAGGGCAATAACATCAAGATTGTGTTGAAAAAAGATATTGACAATGAAGACAAGGTAGTAATGGATCTATACTTCATGGGCAAAAAAGTTGGTTCTCAATCTGTAAAAAATACAGAAGCTTTTGCATCTAATGACTATGTAGACATAACAGGAACACCTGATTATAAAACAATATCTGGTGAAGCAATAGATCTTACAGGTGGTAGTGATAGCGAAGTAACTGTTAATGATTACAGCAAATACTTAACAGCTATTGAAGGCTACTACTTTAACACTATTGGCTATGCTGGAGAAGATGATGACATTAAAAATCTATTTGTAAGCTTTGTAAAGAGATTAAGAGATGAGGTTGGCAAGAAATGTCAAGTTGTCTTATACAAAAAGCCAGCAAACTATGAAGGTGTTATCAATGTAGGAAGCACAGCTTTAGGAAATGACAAAGGCGGCTTTGTATATTATGCACTAGGCGCATCTGCAGGCTGTGATGTCAATAAAGGCTTAGACAACAGCTTATATCTAGGTGAATATAACTTAGCTGACAAGTTAGCAAGTAGAGATCTAGAAAAAGCAATTACAAAGGGTGAGTTTATCTTACACAGAGATAATGACGACATAAGAGTGCTTGAAGATATTAACAGCTTTACTGAATTTACTAAAGATAAAGACAATAACTTTGCGCAAAATCAAGTTGTAAGAGTTTTAGATCAAATAGCTATGGATGTAGCTAAGATTTTCAACTCTTTATATGTAGGTAAAGTACAAAACAATGAAGATGGCCGTGTTGCACTATGGGCTGATATTACTAATCATGCTAAAAAGCTAGAAAAGCTTGGAGCAATTGAGGACTTTGTGCCTGAAGATGTTGATGTAAAGCCTGGTGAAGATAAAGATACTGTAGAAGTAAGCTACTTAGTAAAGCCAGTAATGGTAATGAGAAAGCTTTACATGATTGTAAGAGTTATTTAAAGGGGGTTAATTTATGCCTAATCAAAATATAATGCCAGCTTATGAGGTCATCGATGGCCGTCATGCCAAAGCTTATGCAACTATTAAAGGTAAAAGATACCTTTTGTTTCAATTAAAGAATTTTGAGACAAAAACTGAAAAGAATAACATTGAGATACAAAGGCTAGGAACTACAGTTGCTGGCAACTTAACAAGTGGCATTAAGCTATCTTGGGAAGCTGAAATGTACTACAATACTGACATCTTTAGAGCACTTGCTCTAGAGTATATCAAAACAGGCAAAGAAACATACTTTGACTTGCAAGTAACTAATGATGATCCTAACAGCAGTGCTGGTAGACATACAGTTATACTTAGATCTTGCAAGCTTGGTAATATCTCAATGGCTATGGTTAATGTAGACAATCAAGCACTAACAGAAAAGGTAGATGGAACATGTGAAGATATTGATGCTCCAGAACTTTTCAAAGTACTAGAAGGGATGAATGAATAATGAGTAGATTAAGTAGCTTTTTAAAAGCAAATGTAGGAGAAGTTGAAAGTACTAAAGATGTTACAATCTCTGAAAGATTTTCAGAGCCTTGTAAGATTAAATTATTAACACCAAAAGAGTTTAGCAAAGTGCAAGATGCATCAGCTAAGATTGTTGGTAGAAAGCCTGTATTTAGTTCGACTACTTACAACTTTGAGCTTATAAAGGCAGCTTTAGTAGAGCCTGATTTAAGTAATAGTGAACTACAAGATTCATACGGAGCTATGGGTGAAGATGAACTTATAAATCTTATGTTTACAGGTGTTGAGTTTAATACATTGTTACTTGAAATAAATAACTTTAATGGCTTAAAAAAGACTGATGAAGAAAGAGTTGAAGAAGCAAAAAACTAATTAAGACGGACGGAGATTTTTCCTTAGCATACCACTTGTTTGTGTTCACGAAGGGCGTAATTAGCCCTCGTGACATAGTAGATATGTCTAAGGATGAGAAAGCTCTTTATTGGGCAATGCTGTCAAATTATGCTAAGGAGGTTAAAAACAAATGATAAGTACTCAAATTAAGCTGTTTGATGCCATGAGTCCAGTTTTAAATAATATCGTTTCGTCTGTCGATGTGCTTATCAACTCACTAGAAGCATGCGAAAAGTCATCTGAAAATATGATTGATGCTGATGCTCTTAATCGTGCTAAAGATGCTATAAGTACAGCTAAGTATGAATCTAGCATGTATGCAGATGTGCTCAGATCAGTAGGAAGTGGTGCAGGTGATGCTGGTAGCAGCTTAGATGATTTAACAAAAACAGTAGCTAATAATACTAGTGTCATTGAAAAGGCAAAGTCAAGTGCTGAAATGCTTTTAAAAACGTACCTATCCTTTAGAGGAGTACAGGCCTTTATAAACATGGCTGATGATTTTCAAAATATGAAAACAAGGCTTGAAACAGTTGCTGCTACCTATGGTAAAAGTAGTGATTATATGTTTAATGCTATAAGAGAATCTGCTGCTAGATCTAGAGGTGAGTTTATGATGACTGCTGATGTAGTAAGTAAACTTGGTATGCAAGCTAGAGGAGCTTTTAAAACTGATGATGAGCTAGTTATGTTTGCTGAGCAATTAAATAAAAACTTTAAGATAGCTGGTACTAATGCACAAGGTGTTGAATCTGTTATGTATAACTTAACACAAGCACTAGCAAGTGGAGTTTTAAGAGGCCAAGACCTTAACTCAGTAATGAGTAATGCTCCAGCCATACTAGAAAAAGTAGCTGACTACATGGGCACTGATATGTCGCAGATCAGAAAGCTTGCTGAAGAAGGTGAGCTAAGTGCTGAAGTTATTAAAAATGCTATTATATCAAGTGCTGGAGAAACAAATGCAGCTTTTGAAAATATGCCATTAACTTTTGCTGATATAGTTACTAGGATTAAAAACACAATAGATGCAAAGCTAGCTGATGTATTTGTAAATTGGAATGAATTTTTAAATTCTGAAGATTTTCAAACTACTGTAGATTTTATATGTACAGCTGTTTCAGCTGGAATCGATTTTATAGGTGGAGCTATAGATGTTTTGCTTGCTATACTTAGCCCTGTGCTAAGCCTTTTTAATGCCGCTCCTGGAGTTATAACAGCAGTGGTTGCAGCGCTTATCGCTTATCAAGTGGCTACAAGTGGCGCAGCTTTAGCTCAAAGGCTTTTAAATGCAGCGATGAATGCTAATCCTATATTTTTAATCATTAGTGCTGTAGTAATGATAATTATGCTAATTGCTAAATGGATACAATCTGTTGGCGGCTTAACAGTTGCTTGGTTGATTTTTAAAAAAGCAATGTTAGATACATTTACTTTGCTGTACACAGTAATAGGCGGCTTTATGCTTGCAGTTGGATCAGTAGTCTTAGCAGTCGTGCAAGGTGTTTTACAAGGAGTGCAAATGCTTGTTAATGGCGGTATAGACATACTCAATGGACTAATTAAGGCTGCTAACTTAATACCTGGTGTAAATATAGCTTTAATCGGTAAAGCTACTTTTGCAGATGATTTTGACAAAACAGCACAAAAGATGCGTGAATCAGTTGCAAATCAATATACAGGAACTATTGAAAATCTAAGCAATCAATCTGCAGCTATGCAAAGTGAAATAACAGCTAAGCAAGCAGAGATTAAGGCAAAAGAAGCAGAAAGTAAAAATCCTAAACTTCCTGATATGCCTGAAGTGCCTAATTTTGATCAAATGAAAAACAGTGCAGCTAATATAGATGCTAACACTAAAGGCGGCGCAGCTCATGCAGCTAGTATTGATGATAAATTAGATGAAGGTGTTGAAGTTGATAGCGATGATCTAAAAGAAATTAGGGATGTAATGTTTCAGAGAGCAATACAAAACTTAAGTTGGGATAAGCTTGAAGTGCATGTGGATAACTCTTTTGGAGATATACATGAAACAGCAGATGCTGATCAAGTGGCAAAGACTATAGAAGAAGGCTTATATGAAGCTATAAATAAGGTGGGTGTAATGACATAATGGTGCATGAATTTTACATTGGATCTATAAAATTGCCTGTAACTCCTGCAGCAATAGCAGTTGATTACAAAGGTAAAAACAAAACAATAGATCTATTAAATGGTGATGAACTGAATGTACTAAACAAGCCACGCTTAACAAGTTATAAGTTTGATTTTTACTTGCCAAGCACAGAATTGCCTATAGTTAAGGGATATATCAAGCCTTTTGATGTTGTTAGCGCAATAGAAAAGATGATGCAAAAGAAAAAGGTCATACCTTTTATTATTATTAGACATGACAAAGGCTTAAAAAGCTCTATTATAAGAAAAGCAACAGTAGAAGATTTTAACTATAAAGAAGATAGTAAAAGTGGCCCTGGACTTATAGCCACTATAACACTAAAGATGTATATACCACTCAAATCAAAAGAATATACTGTTTCTCAAAATAATGGCACTACTGAACTTAATGAAGTGATTAGCATGAGCGGCAATGCTTTAAAATCTCTTAGAGCAAGGCCATCTGAGCCTATAAACGTGCTTATGAGGAGAGCTAATGTGCCTTTAAGCAAAATAAACGATGTTTTAAAACAAAATAAAATTAGTGTTAATGATGACTTACAAGAAAGAGTAATTGATCTTGATGTATAGTCATCATTACTTTACATAGAAATGAGGTGGTTTATTATTGTATAGAGTGTTAATTACATCAAGGGGTCGAACTTTTGAGCCAGTTGTAAAAGACGGATTTACAATTAAAAGGTCAATGAATTTTGAACCAAGTGAGCTTAAGTTTGACTGTGTTAAAGATGATGTGCTAGATTATCAAGAAGGCGGATGTGCAAAGGTTTATAAAGATGATAATCTTATTTATGTTGGATATATGGTGAGCAAAGAAAGAGATAAAAATCAGATTATTAAAAACACTTGCTATGATTCACTTTGGTACTTTAAAAATAAAGACACTTTTAAATTCGAAGATATGAGCTATGCTGATGTGATTAAAAAGATATGTAGCCACCAAGGACTTATAGTTGGAGAAATAGAAGATACAGGCTATAAGGTAAAGGGCAGAATTGAGAGAAATAAAGAGTATTTTACAATGCTCAAAGATTATTATGATCTAACTCTTAGCCAAACAGGTGTGATCTATACTCTTTATGATGACAATGGCAAGATATGCTTAAAAAGTCCAAGTAATATGCTCGTTGAAAAGCTAATAAATTTTGACAATGCTTGCAACTTTACTTATAAGTCATCTATTGTCAACAGCTATAACAGGATTAAGCTTAGCCACATAGATGATAAAAAGAAAACTACTAAATATCATGCTGTAGAAGATATGAATCATATAAGAGAATGGGGCTTGAGGCAGTACTTTGCAGAATCAAGCAATGATGAAAATATGGATGCTAAAGCTGCTAGATTACTAGAATTATTAAATCGAAAAGAAAGAACACTAGAGATTAAAGACGTGCAAGGTGATTGGAATGTAAGAGGCGGCTCTTTAGTTGCTGTTGTGCTAGGAGCTATATCTGATATAAGTGTAAATTCTATGATGCTTGTTACTAGTGTATCTCATAAGGTTAAAAGTGGCTCTCATCTTATGGATGTCAAAGTATATAACAAGGACATCATGCCTTTAGGAGGTAAATAAGGATGGCAAACAATTTAAAAGGTGCGATAGAGAAGATTGCATCAGATGTGGTAGGAGAAATGACTATGGCAAAGCTTGTTAATGCGAAGCTAATTAAGACAAGTCCTCCTACTTTTAAATTATATGACGATTTAATCATATCTGATAGCTTTGTGATTACTCCTAAATATAGAGTATTTACAGATAAAGACATAGGCAAAGAGTTTGTGCTGCAAGAAAACTATGGCGGCCAAGAATATATATATTGCTATGAAGCAGCAGGAAGAGGTCAAAATGGCACTGAATATAGCTTTAAAGGTAGGATAAACAAATGTAAGCTAATAGGCACTTGCCCTCATGGAGAAGTAGAAGTAACACATGGCATAATTTATGATATGACACATGAGGAGGGGATATAGTGATACCAAAGGTTGATGAAGAAGTAAATGAACTTTTAGGTCAGTATGTCAAATTAAACACTATTGGCTCTTCTTTTACTTATAAGATGCAAATAGATAAAGATAGAATATATGACTTTGTAGATGGCGCTGAAGCGTTGAAACAAGCTATATATAAAAGATTAAATACAGAAAGAGATGTATATCCTATATATAAAAATTATGGCATAAAGAAAAAAGATCTCTTTGGTAAAGAAAAAAGATATGCTTACATGATTCTTACTGACAGAATCAATGATTCTTTGCTTGAAGATGACAGAATAAAAGAAGTAAGAAACTTTGAATATATTGAAGAAAAATCAAGAAAAGACAATGTTTGCATAAGTTTTGATGTAGACAGCGTTTTTGGAGTGATAAATGTTGAGGAGGTGATCAATCTTGCCTAAGTGGACTGCTGAACAAATTATGACTAGATGCTTATCAAGGATAACCAACATCAATAAGCGTAAAGAGTCAAAGAATAGTAACAATAAGCGTGAAAAGTCAGAGAATATCATAGATACGCGTGAAGGGTCAGTTATATGGGATGCTTTAATGCCAGCGGCTTTAGAGCTAGAAACATTATACTGTGAACTTGATGAGCTTTATAAAAACGCTTTTGCTGATACAGCTAGTTGGGAGTATTTAGTAAGAATAGGCGCTGAAAGAGGCATTAGCCCTTATAAAGCTAGCTATGCAATGATCAAGGGTGAATTTTCTGAAGAAGTGAAGAAAGGCACTTTATTTACAATCGGCAAGCTTGAATACAAAGTCAGCTCTGAGTGCGTAAAAAATGGATCTCTATATGAAGCTTATCTTTTGGCTGCAAATCCAGGTACTCAGTATAACATCTCAAGTGGTAAATTAAATAGTGATTATTATAATCTTGAGATAGCAAGAATTAAAGAGCTAGCAAGGCCTGCAAGAGAAAAAGAAACGCTTGAAGAGTTTAGAACTCGTTACTTTAAAGAGATTAGAAAGAAGAACTTTGGAGGCAATATAGAAGACTATGAGCGCTGGACTATGGCTCTTGATGGTGTTGGTGCTGTAAAAGTTTTTCCTATATGGCAAGGCGGCGGCACTGTAAAAGTAGTAATTACAGGCTCGGACGGCCTAAGTCCATCATCTAAGTTAATTGACGATGTACAAACAGCACTTGATCCAGTTACTAATCATGGCAAAGGTATAGGCATAGCTCCTATAGGCCATACAGTAACAGTTGCAGGGGCAGAAGAGTTTAAAATAGATGTTAAAATCAAACTTGTTTTTCAAGCAGGGTACAGCAAAGAAAACACTGCTGAGGTAGTAAACAATGTAATTAAAAAATATCTTGCTGATCAGCGCTCTTTATGGGGCAAAAAGGAAATTGTTTTAAGGTCGGCTAATTTAATTGCAAAATTTATAGAGCAAGATAAGTACTTTTTAGACTGTGAGTATATATCACTAAATGATGAGAAAACAAGATTAGTTTTAGATGAAGAAGCACTTCCTGTGCTTGGCAGGGTTGAGTTTTTAGACAAAGCTCCAGAAGGAATGTGTGAGGCAAAGTAATGCGTAATGTTGAACTTTTAAATTATACAGATTATGAAACTATCGGCAAGGCTAGAGAATTTTATGTGCGTGTAAAAGCAGAAAATCCTGAGTTTATGCTTGCATGGGCTGAGTTTTATGAGTGCATAAAAAACACATTTATACTTGAAGCTGGTGAGACAGGTATAAAAAGGTATGAAGACATGCTAGGCATAGAGCCTGAAGGAAGCCTAGAAGATAGAAGGCTTAAAGTATATATGCTTTGGAATGCTAGCATTGTATGGACTGATAGAACTCTAAGACAATATTTAGATTTATTGCTAGGAAAAGGGGCATATGAGCTTAAGTTTTTTTATGATAAGTATGCAATAAATATTAAGCTGTATCATGCAAAGGCAAGAATAAGAACTACTACGCTTATAGATGAATTAAGAAAATTTATACCTGCAAATATACAAACACTTACTACTATAGAAATAGATACTAAGCTTTACTTTGCAGGAGTAAGGCGCAGGGCTCTATACATGAAATATAAGCAGTATGAGCCTACTTTAATCAAAGGCAATCTATATCCTAGAGTTGCAGGTTATCTGGTAAACACAATGATAAAATCATGGCCTACTAATAATCATGGCAATTTAATTGCTAAGGGCTTTGCTGGGTACTTAACAAGTGATAAAGGTAAGATAAGGGGTGAAGTGATTGAGTAAACTACAAAAAATAAGGGTGCAGCACGTTGATAGAAACGCTGAGGGCGTAGAATTTAGTACTGATGTGGATGTTTTGACTGATGCTGATTGCATAACGATGGACGATGGCGACCTAAAAAGTGGAATAGCAAAGATGATTAACGATAGGGTCGGCGAGATCATAGACGGAGCGCCTGAACAGCTTGATACGCTAAAGGAAATAGCTAATGAATTAGAGAAAAATCAATCGGGCGTAAGTACGATATTAAATAAAATGAATAGCAAGCTGGAGGCTAAGGATCTAGAGGGATATGCGAAGACGACTGATGTTGATGATAAGCTTGAAAGCAAGGTTAGTGTGGTTAACGGCAAAGGCTTAAGTAGTAATGATTACACTAATGCTGATAAAGCGAAAGTAGATGCACTAGTCTCTTTAAGTGCTGACAAGAAATTAGTATATAAGCAAAAAAGAAACACTGATTTTAATAACATCACCGAGGCTGGATTTTATACCGTGCAAACAAAGGCTAATGCGCCGCATAATCAGTATGACTACTGGAGCTTGATTGTACTTAACTCTACTGGTGTTGACAATGCAACATATGTACAACAAATTGCAATTAATGAAAAGGTTGAAGATAGAGCGATATACGTGCGTAAGAAGTCAAGCAACTGGACAAGCTGGATAAAATTAGAAGCTGCGCCTGATTTATCTAATTTAGTCACAAAAGTTGATGGCAAAGGATTGAGCGCCAACGATTTTACTGATGTGGATAAACGAAAACTTGATGCTATCGAAAACGGTGCAGAAAAGAACAAGGTAACTAGCGTAAACGGCATGACGGGAAATGTTACTATCGAGGCTGGAGGTACTAATGTTGATTTATCGGGATATGCTAAAACTAGCGATATAAAGACTAAACTATCTGAGATGACTGGTGACAGTACTCACAGAACTGTTACAGATGAAGAAAAAAGTACATGGGATGATAAGGTAAGTAAAACTGAAATAGCTGACTTTAAGCGTTGTATAGTACTTACTCAATCAGAGTATGATGCTTTATCGACAACTAAAAAGAATAGAGCTGACACTCTATATTTCATAAAGGCTTAGGTGGTTGAAATGCTGATAGATACTAAGATAGAAAAGATTCTTGGGGGGGGTACAGCGTCAAGGAAGTAAGATACATGGATAGTGTAATCTGGAAAAATAGCACTACTTTTACAACATTTAATGATGAGAAATACTTTTATATAGATAGTAAAGGATATTACAGATATAGAAATCAAACAAACATATATTGCATAGCTTATAAATCAAATATTGCTGCAAATGAGTTTTATTATATGAGTAATGGGATGCTTGAAAGATTAAATCCACAAATATTTGCAGAAACAAATAATATAAAAATAATTAAAGCACCTGTGAATATAGGAATACAGATCTATGCAAATCAAATAAGAATTAAAAACATCAATTATAATTTAAAACAAGTGCTTATATCAGAAGACGAGTTAACAAAGCAAGATGTAATAAACTACTTTAAAAATATCACGTAGAGGAGAGGTGATTATTTGAAAATAGCAGAAAACATAAACAAGATAAAAAATAAAAATATAGACATAAAAGAAGCAAGAAATAAAGATATAGTACTATGGCCAAGTTTTGATGACATTATAGGTGCGCCTGGAAATAGAAAACTACTTGCTGGAAATATGCAAGCTGGCTGGTTCGGAGAAGTGCCAAGTAGTGATTTTATTACTGGAGATGCGCTAGCAAAACTTGTAGGCATAAGTGCTGGAACAAGCCAATACAGCTCAGAGCCTTGGCTTAAATTTGCTTACACAGGCGCTGTCTACCTAATAGTAAAGAAGCCTATAAGATATTCAATATCTTGGGATCAAATCAATCAAGCAAACTGTGTATATGGTGATAGGATGGTTAATATTAAAAATAAGAGATATAAGATAATGCTTGTAAGAGGAGTTGGCGAGAATGTTCAAGCTGATTCTAAGGTACTAAATGAAAATAATTTTCAAGACAAGGCTTGCATATATTCTATGTGGAATAAACTTATTTTACCATTATTTAGAGAAGAAACGACTAATACTTGGGGAACTAATTATACAGATGAAGATTTAATCACTAACTATAGAAAGGGTAATGGAGCTGCATCTTGGTGTCAAGAGAAGGTTCAAAAAGATGATTATAGGCTTGTTCGCGGTAGCAATACGCCCAGTTACAGTGGAGCATTTAATTCTAAAAATGCGAGCTATGTATTTGGCTGGCGCCCTTGCTTACAACTTATAGGATAAAACAATAGTTTTAATCAGTACATTTTAAAATATAGAAAGGATGTGATGATGATGTATAATGAAATGCATCTTACAAATGCGGGTAGACACTTAGCCACAAGTTTAATTGCTGGTGAAGTTCTTACTTTTACAAAAGTTGGCATAGGCGCTGGAGATCCTATAAGCAAGGAACAGATTGCTGAAATGACAGGTCTTTTGAATCCAAAAGCATATTTTCCTATAGCTGAGGTAAAGGATAATAAAGACGGCACAGTGTCAATAATTTCCACTTTTGTCAACAAGGACAACGAAACAAGATTTTACATCAAAGAAATTGGGGTCTTTGCTCAGGATCCAAAAAGAGGTGAAATTCTATTTGGAGTAATACCTTGCGGTGATGCGGCTGACCTCTTTAGTGCAAAAACTGATAAAGAGCTTGCTATCACGCATGAGATTATGGTAAAGGTAGAAGATGCTGAAAATGTTACTTTTATAGTAAACGATAGCCTTGTTTGGGCAACTAAGCAAGAAGTACTTGATTTAGCAGGCATTGGCAGGACTGATGAGACTGTCAAAAAGAATGCTGACGATATAGCGGCCCTTGCAATTAAGATAATGATGTTAGGCACTCAAGGCTCTATGGGGGGTATGGATGAAAACACTGGATTAATAACATTTGAGCAGTTAAAAGAAAGTGAAGATTTTTGGGGCTACTATGATGAAGACAAAAGAAGGCTGGTGGGATAATGGCTGAAGAAATTAAATTGCCACTAATCTCATCTGCTTTTTTAAATGTGACACAGCGTTGCAATTTAAAGTGCAAATATTGTTTTGTGTGCCAGCAGCCAAAGGAAATCTCATATAAGGTTGCTCAAGATGCAGCAAAGTACTTAGCTAGAAATGCTTTTGAAGATGGCAGAACTCCATCTATTAACTTTTTTGGCGGTGAACCTATGTTACGCTTTAAAGACATAATTAAACCTCTTACAGAATGGATAAGAGATGTATATGGCAAAAGTTTTGATTTAAGCTTGACTACTAATGGAGTTTTACTAAATGAAGAAATTATGGAGTTTTTTAAAGAAAATGAAGTGGGCATGCTTTTTTCTATAGATGGAGACAAAGAAACTCAAGATATAAATCGTCCTTTTCACGATGGCAAGGGCAGTTTTGATAAGCTTGAGCCTATCATTGATATGGTGCTTAAATACTATCCCTCCATGACATTTAGAGCAACAGTTGATCCTCCTTCACATAAATATTTATATAAAAACTATAAATTTGCAGTTAGTAAAGGTTACACTAACTGTTTTTTTATACCTAATGTATTTAGCGCTTGGAGCGAAACTGATCTAGAAGAGTTAGATAAAGAACTTGATAAAATATGTGAATACTATATAACAGAATTAAAAGCTGGGCACAAGCCTTTGGCTTTTAGTCATTTTGAAGAGGCTAGAGCAGAGATCAAAAGAATTGCAAGGCTTAAAGATGGTGATTTTAGAGAAGAGGGCAAAAGGCTGCCTGCTTGCGGTCGCTGCGGCTTAGGAGCTAATCGCTTTGCAGCTATTGGCGTTACTGGCAACTTGTACACTTGCCAAGAAATGGTTGAAAATCCTGATGTGGGTGATAACTTTTTGATAGGCAATATTTATGATGGAATTGATGATGCAAAGCGATTAGAAATTGTTAATAGCTTTAATACTCAAAATGTTACATGCAGCAATAAAGAATACTGTGATGATTGCATTAAGCGTAGAATCTGTGACGGAGGATGCAGCATAAATAATTACTTTAAATCGCATGATCTGCATATTAAGGACTTTGTAATATGTTGGTATGAGCGCAAGTGCATTGAAAAGGTTTATAGAATTATGAAATTAGAAAAGGAAGGTGAACTTAAATGGCAAATTTAAAGGAAGATGATTTAAAAGATTTGGGGCTGGATATAGGCGAAGAGAATGTACCTCAGGCGGTTGGTGGATGGGACTGCTGTGAACATGGATGTGAAAATCAATGTCAAGAATATTGCGAAAGTTACACCCAAGGGTGCGCTTCAGGGTGTCAAAGCACCTGTTTGGCAAGCTGTCAAGGATGTGAGGATCACTGTGAAAAGTTTTGTCAAAATGGCGAGTGTGGTTCATGCCAAAGCTGTCAAACTTGCCAAACAGGATGCCAAGTAGCTTGTGAAGATGCAAGAGAAAAGAATTCTGCACCAAATGCACCAACATCAATTAGTGTGCCATCTAATGTAAGAGGTGGCGAAACTATCATCATAAGCTGGGCGGTGGCTAGTGATAGCGATGGCAATTTAGCAGGTTATATACTAGAGAAAAAGACTGATAATGCTGGCTTTGTGCAAATTTACAATGGCACATCAAGAAGTTTTAGCGACACTATTATTTCAGGAACTAACACGGCACAATATAGGGTTAGAAGCTATGATAGCCAAGGCGCTACAAGTGGCTATAGAACGTCAAACATCATTACAGTTACTAACAATAGCACGCCTGAAATATCGGGTAGAGATGAGGATTTAGGTGGCAAAAAAGCGCCATTCAAAATAAATCTATCCGTGAGTGACAAAGATAATGATACTGTAAATGTAGTAGCTAAATTAAATGGATCTATACTTAAAACTATTAACAATATCAAGCTAGATAGCAACTATGAGATTGAGATTGATGCGGCTAGATTTAATGCACTTGCACTAAATGCTAGAAATGAGATAGAAATATCGGCGACTGATAGCAAGGCGACAACATATAGAAGATACACATTCGCAAGAATAAACAGCGCACCTGAAATAGTACTTACTAAGACAAGCTACGGCGAGCAAGATAAGCCATTTAGCTTTACTTATAAAATAACAGATGCTGGTGACAAGTGCTCAGTTAGAATCCTGTATGGATCAAGAGTGCTTGACTATAAAAAAGAGGTTGCTCTCAATACTCAACAAAATTATACATTTGGCAAGCTAGACTTTGCGAAGATTCCTGCTGGAGAAATTTCCATCAAGATAGAAGCTACTGATTCAAATGGTGGTACATCTTCAAGGTTTATCACGTTTAAAAAGACAATTAGTGGATGTGGCTATATTTTTAAAAAGGATACAGCTAAAAATGCTACTCAAAGCATAGTATCGGTATCTAGAAAGATTGATGTTAAATCATCTTTTAAAGTCTATGTATGTAACAATGCTAATGACGCAGCACCAAGCTGGGAAGAGGTCACAGGAATGCTAGAAAAAATATACACAATCAAAAATGCTACAAAAACAGCAACAAGTTGGGCATTTGGGATTAAAGTAGAAGTAGTAAGAGGTAAGGATGCTGGTGACAGTTACTTAAATGCTATAGGATACAGCTATAGATAGGAGGGTTATATGATTACAATACTTAAAGAAGCTGAGGTTACAGGCAAGGCTATTTTTATACCTAGTCCTGAAAATTTAAAACAGCTAAGTGACGCAGCCTTAGAGATAGGAACAGATGCTGCAGAAAAGATTGATAAGCTTAAAGAAGCACTAGATATGGCAGTACTAGCAATAGTTGACTTGCAAGAAAAGTTAGATAAGGAGGTAAAAAATGAAAGAAATTGATGAATACAGAGTTTGGGGTTATTGTTACTTAATAGAGCAAGAATTAAGAACACTAGAAGAAGTGCCTGAAAAGTATAGAGAAGTGGTTAGTAAAAGATTATCAAAGACTATAGATAAGAGCAATTAGCTTTTAATCTGTAACAGAAAGGACGAGCTATGGGACTAGAAGAAATTATTAAAAGCATAGGTGGCGCAGGCATACTTGTAGTATTATCTGCTGCTTGGATATATAAAGCATTAGTTATGGATCCTAAAGACAGAAATGAGCAAAACAAACTTATAGAAAGAGTTTCAGGAGTAATAGCTAACAACACTGAAGTTATTAGAGAAACCAAGTCTATTCACAAAGAAATGGAAAAAGCACTTGATGAGATTAAAACAGATATTAAAGAGCTTAAAAGTAGAACTGATCTAACAAATATGCATAATATGCTTGAAAGAATAGAAGACAAGATTGAAGCGCTGGGAAAATAATTATTCTTTAGAAAGAGGTGATGCCATTGAAAATAAGCAAAAAATTTATTACTAATAAAGATCAAATGGGGGCAAAGCGCAAGCTTAGTGATATAAAGTTTCTTGTAATACACGATACTGCTAACACAGGGTACAATGCAGGGGCTATGTCTCACTATAATTTTGTACAAAACAGAAAAGGCACATACGGATCTGCAAATTATTATGTAGATGATGAAATAATACTACAAATAATTCCTGACGATATAATTAGCTGGGGGTGTTGGTGATACATGGGCTAGAACTGATAAAACAAGGAAAGATATTAAAAATTCTAATTCTTTGAATGTAGAACTATGCATTAACTGTAATGCTGATCCTGATAAGGCTTATAAAAATCTTATATATCTTGCTAAATATCTAATAAGCAAATATAAGTTTGATCTTGATAATGTGGTTAGACATTTTGATGCGACTAACAAGCCATGTCCTGGATCGTGGAAAGATAATAATTGGGCAAAGTGGTACAAATTTAAAAAAGATTTAATGGAGGCATGTAAAATGGACGATAACAAAGTAAGCCCTTGGGCTGCTGCTGATTGGCAATGGGCAATTGATATGGGCTTAACAGATGGAACAAGACCTAAAGATGCGCCAACTAGACAAGAACTTGTTTCTATGTTAAAAAGGATGTTTGATAAAATAAAGGAGGCTAATTAATATGAAAGTTGATTGGGTAAAGAAGCTATCTAGCAGAAAATTTTGGGTGGCTGTTTCTGGTTTAGCAGTAAGCGTAATCGCCTTTACAGCTACTGATCCAGGTACTACAGAAAAAGTGGTATCTCTTATTGGTGCTATTGGTTCAGTAGTAATGTATATGCTATGTGAAACTGCTATAGATAAAGCAAGCGTTAATAGTGATAATAAAACAGAGTAAAAAGATGAGGCACTATTTTTTATAGTGCCTCTCAGACTGTTGACAAAGTAGGCATATTTTTTAAAAATTATGCCTACTTTTTTTG
>UQDI01000007.1 GCA_900539725.1 uncultured Eubacteriales bacterium
ATTTAATAGAAATAAGCAAACCCAGGAAAAAATTCCTGGGTTTGTCTTCAGTCTGAGCCATCCACTTAGTGGATGGCTTTTAAAATACTTTACTCTATTGATTTTTGCCTTTATATATTTTTTTAAGTCTCTTTAATTCTTTTTGTGTTTTTACATTTCTAAATATCTTACTTACTGATGATGCTATCATAAGTCCCACGGCTATTGCGATTGCCATGAATAAAGACTGTACTGCTTCTGTTGCGCCCATTTCAAGATTGTCATTGATGAAGTAGTTCATCGATTGATATATCTTAAGTCCTGGTACTAGTGGTATGACGCCTATAATGAAGTAGCAATTGACTGGTGTTTTTTGCCATCTTGCGAAGAATTCTCCAAGTATCCCGCACAATAGAGCACATAGCAGCGACGAAAATATATAGCTGAAGTTATTTTCTGTCAAGACCATATACAAGGTCCAGCAAATTGCGCCATTGATCGCGCATAAGAAAATATTTTTCTTTTGTATATTGAATAAGACGGATATGGTCGCGCAAGAAACGCTCGCAAGTAAGAATTGTTTTATTACGTAGTTCATTATATCCACCCCATTAGCGAAACAAGCATAAGTACGCTACCAACGCCGAAGGCTATGGCAACTGCTACGAATATGGCTTCGAAGCTTCTTGCAGTACCCGCGATTAGGTCGCCACTTAAGAAGTCTCTAATTCCTGATGTAAAGGCAACTCCCGGCACTAGTGGTAGTATCGAGCCAACAACTATCATGTTTAAGTTATGTCCCAGATTTAACTTAACTAGTAAAACTGCTGCAAGTGTTGCAACTAGCGATGATACAAAGTTACCTAAGAAAGGCGTTTTCGATAGCTTTAGTATATACTCATTTACGACAAAGCCGCACGCAGATGTAAATATCGAGCAGGCAAAGTCGCTGAAGCTGCCCCCAAGCATTAGAGTGAAGACCGCACAGCCGATGCAGGCCATAATAAGTATCATCATAAAGCTATATTCACTTTTCTTTTCAATCTCTTCAAGCTTTTGCATAGCGTCATCTATAGCTATATTTTTCGCGCAAAATTCTCGCGAGAAAGCATTAATCATATTGACCCTGCCGATGTTATTGCCTCTAGTCTCGATGTTTTTCACAAGATAGAAGGACGAATTATCGTTGTTGTCGCCTATGATTATAACTGTAGGAGAGAGAAATAAGGGTATGTCGAAGTAGCCGTAGCTTGAAAGTATCCTCTTAACTGTATCATTTGCCCTCGAAATTTCCGAGCCATTCTTAATGAGTAGCTCCGCAGTTTTTAGGGCGATGTTATAAATTTTTCTACGCTCCATGTAAGCGTCTGTAATATTTTCCATAGTATCACCAAATATATTATAATATATTTTTGTGAAAAAGTCACTTATTTTCTGTAAATTCTTTTAATAATTGCCCATAAGTGATATAATTTTATATAGGATTATTATGAGAAGAAAATATTCATTTATTGCGTGTATTATGGTATTGGCAGCCATCTACACCTATTACTTTAATATCAATAGCTACATCTTATTAAGCCTGGGAATCCTTTTGGGTATAGGTCTTTTTAGCAAGAAACGTCTTAGGCTTTATTTGCTTTTGTCTGTGACAATATTTTTCGTGACAGCTATTTATACGAATTACAGGAGACAAAGCGTCTTTAAAAATTACAAAAATGAAGAAAAAGAATACATATTAAGAGTCGAAAATATCAAGGAATACGAAGGATATTCTACTTTTATTGCCTCTGTCAAAAACGTTAATGGCAATGTATTTAACGAAAAGTTCAAAGCATATTATAGTGGAAGAGAGCCCTTAAACAATTTTGATACGATTAAAGTTAGCGCTAAGCTTGAAGATATAAGGATAAATGCGAATCCAAATCTTTTCAACGAGAAGATGTATTATTTAACGAAGAACGTTAAGTACAAGATAAAGTTTAAGGACTTCGAAAAACTCTCTTGGAAAATGTCTTTTGCAGAGAAAATGAATCTTGCTTTTGAGAAAAAGCTTGATGCGCTCACAAAAAATACGATGAGGGTGAGCAATGCGAACTTCCTTAAGGCGATATTCATGTCAAACACAAATTACTTGGATGAAGATGAGCTGAGTACATATAGATCAGTTGGCCTCGGTCACTTGCTTGCGGTTTCGGGCCTACACGTTTCGCTTATTAGCTTTGCCATAATATTCATACTCGTTGGACTTGGCTTATCTAAGAGAAGGGCGAGCACCGCATGTATAATCTTTTTACTTATTTATGGCGCAGTGATTAATTACCCTGTATCCTTCTTAAGAGCGATGATACTATTTATCGCGCTTGACCTAGCATTTGTCTATGACATAAATATAGAGCGCATTGAAATCATCTCCATCGCGCTAATTATAACGCTTTTACTTAATCCATACTATGTATTTTCGGTATCGCTTCACCTTTCTTATGGGGCAGCCTATGCGATAGAAATACTTTTTAGAAGACTTAAAAAGCTTGGCGACAAGAAGAATAAAACGCAGGAGGCCATGCTCTTTGTTCTTGCTATTAACCTAGTTTTGGCTCCAATTCAGCTATATACCTTTCATGAGTTTAACTTTATTTCGCTACTTACAAACCTGATTTTGCTTCCGATATACTCAGCCATAATCACAGCAAGCTTCGTAATACTTTTACTTTCGCTCATAATAAGTCCAGTTGGAGCCTTATTTATATTAGTTGACTACATACTCAGCGGTCTTTACAAAATTTTATATTTCATCTCAAGTCTAGATATCTTAAAAGTTTCGCTCTACAATCAAGACGCGCTAATCATAGCGTATTTCACCTTGCTCGTTGCCTTTTACTTTGCGAACAATTTTAGCTATATGAAGACAAGACTTGTTAAATTCATGCTTATGTCGATGGCTGTGGTCACATTTGCATCTAGTTTCATCTATATCACTAGTCAAAAGCATTACGACACGCTCAATATGATTAGTATAGGTCAAGAAGAGGCGACGCTTTTAGATATAAATAAGAAAAAAATATTGGTCGATACTGGTGGCGACATCATGGGCTCGTCCCTTTCATACGATAGAACGCTTAGAGAAGTCCTTAAGAATGCTGGGGCCGATAGCCTTGACATAGTATTTATCTCGCACTTTGACAGTGACCACGCTGGCAACCTTGATTATCTACTTTATGAATTTGACATTAAGAACATCTGTTTTTATAAAGACATAGCTCCGTCATATATTAAGGCGAAAATTATTGATAGGGGAATTAATTACATCGACCCAGATAAGACGAATGGCATTGATCTTGGTAATGGAAATTATATCAAGATTATGCACAGAGATGTAAGTTTAGATAGCAACAACAGCTCACTTGTATTTGAGCTAGATGCAAATGGCGCAAAAGTTTTATTTACAGGCGACATCGAGAGAGAAGCTGAAGATTATTATATTGACAAAGTGAATAAGATAGATATATTAAAGGTGGCTCATCATGGCTCGAAAACAAGTTCATCAATGAATTTTCTTGAAAAAACTAGGCCAAAAGACGCAATCAGCTCGCAAGGACTGAATAACAGCTATGGCCATCCACACGAGCAAACGCTTGAGAACTTCAAGGCCATTGGCACGAACTTTTACAGAACCGATAAGCAAGGCATGATCAGCGTTATCTTCAAAGATGGCGGCTATGAGATCGAAACTTTTTACAAGGAATATTACAGGCATCTTGATTATATGAAAAAATACATTTTCTTATTGACCTTGCTATCTATAATATTTTCCTATATAATAAGTATAGTCATTGATGACTACAAAAAGTATGGAGACATGATTAATGAACTATAGAAATTTTTTAAATGAAGTAAAAATGAATAATGTAAGCGGCGCTTATCTTTTCAAGGGCATAGAGTGCTATCTCATGGACAAGACCTTGGACGCGCTGATAAATACTTATCTTGACAGCAATCAAAAGCTTATGAACCTTGCAGACCTTAAGTACTCAGAGAACTTGATTAAAGATATCAAGGCTAATATAACCATGCTTCCACTTATGGCTGAGAAAAAAATCACAGTTGTGAGAAAGGCCAATGAGAGCATCAAGGTGCTTAATGATGACGACTTACTTGGGGAGCTTGGGAAAATGCCTGAGATGAGCATAATCATCTTTATGGATGAGGACGATAGCATAAAAAAGACGCTTAAATTTTACAAGCACTTCAAGAAAAATGATCACATAGTGAGCTTTGACAAGGAAAAGATAGAGGACCTAGTCAAGTGGACAGCACGCAAATTTAACGAGCTGGGTGTAGAAGCAGGCTTTGCTGAAGTAAGATTCTTGATCGATAGACTTGGCTTTTACAGCGACGAGAGCGTTAATATGTATAGCCTTGAATCAGAAGTAGAGAAGCTTGCGAGCTACATAGGCAAGGGCAGACTAACTCGAGGCGCAATTGAAAAAGTTGTTAAGGAAAATACCATTGACAATATCTTTGCCATGATAGATGCAATCAATAAGAAAAATACAAAGGCGGCGCTCAATGAGTACGATAAGCTTCTTGCAAATGGCGAAGCAGATATAAAGACTTCGTATATGATATTTAGAAATCTTAGACTGCTACTTGAATTAAAAATTTGTGAGATAGAGAAAAAAAGCGAAGTAGAGAAAAAAGACCTCTTGAAGATATCGCCATACGAGTACAAAAAGCTATCAAGCCTAGCGTATTCATATGATTATAAGTTTTTGCTGAAGTTTATGAATGAGCTTAAAGACCTAGATATAAGTTTAAAAAATACAAGCAAAGACAGCAGCATGATGATAAAGAACTTAATATATAAGATGACAGAGTAATTTGTTTAAGGAAGAGGGCTTAGGCTCTCTTTTTTATAAGCCTTCTTTATAGTAAAGGCGTTATATATATAATTTTATAAATTTACTATAAAAAAGTGTAAAATCACTTGACAAATATAAAGTTAAGAGGTATACTCAAATTGAGAATATAAATATTTGCAAGGAGGTATAGTATGAAATTTTCAGAAGGTGAATTTAAGGTCATGGAAGTCATGTGGGAAGGCACATGCTTGAATGAAAATGGAGAGATAGAAGCTTTAGAGCTTTGGAAACTGCTCAATGAAAAATTTGGCATGGCAAAGACATCTGCCTATACATTTTTTAGTAGACTAGTTGATAAGGGAGCGCTTCTTAGAATTGATCCTAAATACAAACTTAAACTAGGCATTAGCAGAGAAGAAGCTTTAGAAGAAAAACAAGATGAAGCTATCGAACAATTATTTCAAGGATCTTTCCTAAATGTATGTAAAGCATTTTTAAAAAATAAAAAAGTGAGCAAAGATGAACTAGATGAATTAAAGACTCTTATTGATGATTTAGATAAAAACAATTAAGATGGTGAATATAGTTAAAATAACAGGAGCTTATCGCGGCATAAAAAGTATATTGCTCATAACTATAATACTTTTATTTAGAAATGTTTTGAATAGAAGCAGTATAAAGAGAGCAAATAAAGTGCTTTGGACGATATTACTTATATTTTTATTGCTTCCCTTTTCAATAGTTTTTGAAGTATATAAAACGGTGGATTATGGTTTATTAAACATACCAATCAAGGTTTTACTGTCTATTAGTGATTTTACACGTCAATTAACAAATAGCGTTGCAGATGTATTATCACGACTTAATATATATATAATAGCTACACTTTTTGTTATTTATTTAATCGCAAAGATTGTTGAGAGAAATAAAGCATTGCAAGGTTCAAAATTATTAGCTGATAATGCTTTTGTAAATGAACTTATAGACGGCTTTCACTTAAAAAGAAAGGTAACAGTACTTTTAAATGACAATATATCAACGCCAGTAACATATGGTATTTTTAGACCGAAGATAGTTCTTCAAAGCTATATACTTGAGGACGAGGAACTTTTAGAGCACGTTTTAGTTCACGAGATGACACATATAAAGTACTTTGACATTGCCTTTACACATATAAAGAACATAGCTCTTTGCTTGTATTGGTACAATATAGCTATGTGGATAGCTAGTAAATTTTTTGAAGATGATTTAGAGATACTCTGCGATAAGAAAGTTTTAGAAAGGATTGGAAATACACAAGAAAATAAAAAAGCTTATGCAATGAGCATGTTTAAGATTATGGAAAGGAAAAATAGGAACGAAAACCTTGTATTGAGCTTAAATCCACAAAAAGAAAGAATTGTACTTATGAAAGTATATAGGAGGAAGTTTAGCGGTTTATTAACTCTTTTAGCAGCGCTAATATTTGCTTTTTGCACATTTGTTGAGGTTTTGCCTAGTGATACAACAAGGGTTATCGAAATAAGTGATTCTGAAGAATACGCAGGAGTAAGAAACAATAGAGTTAATATACTTTGTGAAGAAGAAAATAAAAAGTCAAATTCACTTAAAGAATATATTTTGATAGATGCACTTGATGAAGAAGTAAGTGGCCATATAGATGACTTTGATCATAGATCGTATGAAGTGAACATGAACTCATTTTATGGAAAAACATTTGATGATATGATTATTGACATAAGCGATATAGAATGTGAAAGCGAAGCTAAGTTCTTATTAGAAATAGAAGAAAATGGAGACTTGATTTTTAGTGATATTTTAAACGAAGATACAAGACTAAAAATTGAAGGTTGCAGTATGAATAAATATAAAATAATAATAGATAACTTTTCAGAGGGCTATTCAAGCTATAGAATAAAAGTTCAAAAATGTGCAAAAAATACCAAATAAATTTAACATCGGAGGTGTTATTATGAAAAATTTTAAAAAAAGTTTATTGATAGCTTCAATCGTACCAATCATTATTAGTGCAATATCGGTGTTCTTCTTAGAGGATTCAATTCCTATGCATTATAATTCGGATGGAGTAGTTAATAGAATGGGAAGTAAATATGAGATTTTTATATATCCAGTATTGATATTACTTCTTGGTATAATCGGATACTTTACAATTAAGAATTATGAAAGCAAATTATATGATTCTAAAAACGATAAAACAAAAGAAAAGAATCTATATAATATTAATTTAATGAGTAAATTATTCTTTTTTATATTGATTATAAATATAATTAGCTTTTTATATTATCTTATCTTAAGTTTTGGTATAATTAAGAAAACTATAAATAATCTACCATTGGGATTAATACTTGGCATATTAATGATTATTTGTGGGCTTTTTATAAAAATATCAAAAAGAAATCCTTACTTTGGAATGAGAACAAAGTGGAGCATGGCAAATGATGAAGCTTGGAAAAAATCAAATAATTTCGGAGGAACATCATTAATGATTGCAGGTATATTAAGTATTTTAATTTTTAATCAAAGCACATTTAATAAATTTATAACATTTTCAATCTTAATGATTATAATTATATTATCCAATATTGTATATTCTATAAAAGCATATAGAGAGTAGCGTAATTTACTTAAATATAATAAAAAATTTGACAATAATATTTTAAGAAATCAATTATTTTATTATGACACTATAAAATTTTTAAATTGGGTTGATAGCAGATATTATAATTATACAAGCGATATAACAGTTGAAATAATTATATTAAACTGTAATATTGGAATCGCTAAAAATAATAAAATTTTAGATGGATTGACGCTTTATTATAATCATAAATATGTTATTTTATTAAAGATTGATAATGCAAATTATAATAGAAGTATATTATTACATGAGTTAACACATGTAATTTATGATTTACTAAAACCTTATGAAAACAATTTTTTAAAAGTAGAGAAAGGAGTGGAAGAATGGACAGAAGAAATAATAAAATATATAATATAAAAACTTATTTTGGTTCATTTATTAAGGAAAACCTTTTTGATTATATAGTTTTAATTATCATGAATCTTGTAGCTGAATTAGGTGTTATTTATTCTGTATACAGACTAAACAATTTCTTACAAAGTGGTTTTATGCAAGAAGGAAGATCAAGTGAGGTTATAATATTAATATCGATTGTTTTAGTTGTTGCTGTATGTAAAATAATTAAGGCTCATTATGATTTCAAATTATCTAACGAAGGCTTAATCTATTTAGAAAAGAAACAGCTAGACCACGTAATGCATAGCAAGTATGAAAGCACATCAATGATAGACAAAATCGAACTTGCTCAGCAAATTAATAATGACTGCGTAACTATATCTGACTTTTATGTAGCAAAGTTACTTAGCTTAATAGTAAATATAATTAAATTAATCGTCATATTATATTTGATAGCAAAATCTTCATTAATTTCTTCTATAATATTGCTTGCATTAATTGTTTTTTATGTAATTATATTTTTACTTTCCAAAAAAATTTATAAGAAGAAAAATTTAGACATGCTTGAAGCTCAACAAAAATATTTTTCTGTGCTTGGCGGGGAATTATTGAACATATTTTTAGTTAAAGCTAATAGTTGGTATAAAGAGACTATAAAAAGGTTTGAACAAACTGGATCTGAATTTGTTAAAAAGTCTATAAGATTTCTAGATTTCGATTTTATTATATCTAACTTTATTCAAATTGTTTCTATGATAGTTTTAATACTATTTCCAGTTTTAATGATTATTACAGACGTTGATATTAGTCTTATATTTGTTGTAGTTTTGCTATCTCAAATGTTTTTTGACTCTTTCAATCAAACTTTTAATATTATGAGAGAAATTAATCAAAAGAATGTATCTTTGGAAAGACAAAATATGCTATTAGGAATTGAACGTGATCAAAACGGAGAAAAGTGCGTAGAAAAAATAAATAATATACATCTTAATGATATATCTTTTAAGTATCAGCAAGCAAAAAATTATATTCTTGAAAATAAAACATTTAATTTTGAAAAAGATAAAGTAACTCTTATTAAAGGGGACAATGGTAGTGGCAAGTCGACTATTATTAAATTAATACTAAGTATTTTATATGCTCAAAAGGGCGAAATTTTAATCGACGATCAAGCTATGAGTGAGATCAACATGGAATCTTTGAAAAAAGATAATATCGCTTTTTGTGAGCAAGAGCCGTATCTTGTGAAAGGGACTATATTAGAAAATTTAAATTATGGACTTGATACAGCTAAGGACATTTCATTTTATATGAACAATCCTCTCCTTTCTTTTGTAAAAGAGCTTCCTAATGGATTTGACACTGAAATAACACAAAGTAATAATAATATTTCTGGTGGGCAAAAACAAAGGATAGGTATAGTGCGTGCACTTAGCAAAGAATCTGCCAATGTTTATATCTTTGATGAACCTACATCTGCATTGGATGTAAATCTATTGAAAATTTAACGACAATGATAAAAGAGAAGAAAAAGGGAAATATTATTATAGTTATTACTCATGATAAAGATTTTGAAAAGGTAGCTGATAAGATTTATTCATTATAATTTAATGAACTCATAAAAAAGTGTAAAATCACTTGACAATAATAAATTTAAGGCATATACTAAAATTAAGTATAGTATTAAAATAGAAAGAATGATAAGGAGTGAGAATTAAATGAATGAAAAGAACAATGCGGCTTGGGAAAGCCATGAAAAAAGACTTAACGATAAGATTTTTTTGATAGTATTAATTATAGCTTTATTAGCATTTGTATATAGAGTTTTTGTCTACGATCCTTTTTTCAATCCGGATACATTATTTGTCAAAGCTAACAAAGTCATGTCTAATACCGATGCTATTAAGATTGAGGATAAGATAATTAAGTTTAATATAGCATCAAGGATAATACAAACGGAAAGAGCTGAAGATGAGTATACTGACACAAAAGAGGTATTACTACTTAATGATGCTGGTAGAAAGATTGGCAAAGCAAAACTTTCTAAATTTAATGGCGAGGATGTAATTAGAGTCTTTAAAAATGAGTTTAAAGTTGAGTTATTAAATGAAAGTGCTAAGAAGTGAAATAAAAATAAAGGTGTGTAAAAACTAGGTGTTAACCATGAAATTAAATAAAAAATTTTTACTAATTTGTTTTGTGATTATATTTTCAATATTATTAAATAACATTCATTATGAAAATGCATATAGTTTAATCAAAATATTGCTTGCATGTGTGGCAATTTCGCTTATAAGTTCAATTATAGTGAATGTAATTGTTATTTTGTGTAAAAAATTAATTAATGTATAAATAATTAAAAGATACAAAATTAGCTGATGATATAATTTCTATATAAAAGTTAATAAGCCCATAGATATTAATGACTAGTGTAAAAAGCTAGTCATTTTTCTTTTGCAATATTTTTAATAGCTCAAAAAATACTACTAAAGTAGTATTTTTTAGACATTTGTGTAACATGATTGTAATATTACTAGTAAAATGTATGAAAATGGTTTAAAATGGTTGTAAAGAAGCTAGAAATGGTTCCAAATGGTTATTAATGTTTAGAATAGCATTAAGAAGGTGTTATCAATGTTCATGGGTTTATTTAAACATAGTATTGATTCAAACGGGAGGGTTATCATACCCTCTAAAATGCGTGATGAACTTGGTAAAGACTTCATAATTACTAGGGGATACGACAGATGTATCTACATTTATAACCGTGAAACTTATGAGAAAAAGCTTGAGCAATTCGATGATTTGCCTGATACTGTTCTAGAAAACAGAAAATTTGAACGTGAGATGTTCCTTTACATGAACGAAGCTAACATGGACAAGAACGGCCGTGTTATGCTACCTGAGATGCTTAGAGATATGATGGATATAAAGGGCGACGTTTACATAATTGGCGTTAGAAAGAGAATTGAAATTTGGGATACAGACGTTTATAAGAACTACAAAGCAACTGTTGCACCTCTTGAAGAGCTTGCAAATAACATAAAGAGAGATTAGTTATGGAGTTTAAGCACATACCTATCATGCTTTCTGAAGTGATAGACGGACTCGACATAAAGCCAAATGGCGTTTACCTAGACGGCACCATTGGCGGAGCGGGTCACTCGCAAGAGATTCTTAAGAGACTTAATGAAGACGGTCTACTAATAGGTGTTGATAGGGACAGGGAAGCTCTTAATAAAGCAAATGAAGTATTATCAAATGTTGGAGGCAATTTTAAATTAGTTCACGATAACTATAGGAATGTCAAAGCCATTTGCCAAAGTTTAGGCGTTGATCACTTAGATGGCATACTTCTTGATATAGGCGTATCGTCTTATCAGCTTGACAACAAGGACAGAGGCTTTTCATACAGGATGGATGCGAAGCTTGATATGCGTATGGATCAAGAGAGTGGCAAATCTGCTTACGACATCGTTAATACATATACTAAGGAAGAATTAGAAGAAGTAATTTACAAATATTCGCAAGAGAGATGGGCTAGAAGGATAGCTGAATTTATCTGTGAATATAGGGCAGAAAAACCGATAGAGACTACATTTGAACTGACTGACGTAATTAAGAGGGCAATACCAAAAAAGGCGAGGGAGAACAAACATCCATCTAAAAAGACTTTTCAAGCCTTAAGGATAGAGGTAAATGATGAGCTTGGCGCATTAAACGCTGCCTTGCAAGACGCTATCGACATTTTAAACCCAGATGGAAGGATAGCGGTAATAACATTTCATTCGATGGAAGACAAAATCGTAAAAGATATATTTAAATTTAACACACTTGATTGCATTTGCCCACCAGAGAGCATTATCTGCACATGCAATCACAAGAGAAAGTTAAAGCTTGTGAACAATAAGCCACTTGTAGCAAGCGAAGAAGAATTAAAAGCTAATCCGAGAAGCGAAAGCGCTAAGCTTAGGATAGCTCAAAGAGTATAGGGGAGGTACACTATGTCATCTGCAGCGAGAAAATTATATGATAGTCCAGTTTATTCGCAAGAAAGGACAGTAAGCAAACCACTTGTAAAAAAGAACGTTAAGCATAAAGCCAAAGCAAAGGAGAGAGTCGTTAATGTTTTCTTCGTGAGAACTGTTTTGTGCGCTGTAGCTATCGGTCTTGTATTTACTATGCTTGTTTTTTGTGCTGATAGAATCACTAGAGTACAAAACTCTATAAATCATAGCAACGCTGAGATCAATAGGCTTAAGACTACTCTTATAGACGAGACTGCAAAGCTTGAAAGCCTTAAGAATGCTGGTGCGATCGAGTTCGAAGCAAGGACTAAGCTTGGAATGATCTACCCTAATGAAGCGCAAATACTAAATATAAACACAAACAGTAAAGAAGAAAGAGAGATTGACGATAAAGTTATTGTTAGTCTTGATTCAGACATTGATCAAAGTATAGAAGAAAGTGAAAGAAAATGAAAACGCCGACAAGCGATAGACATAGAAAGAAAAAGACAGGCAAATCTAAAATTCCTAACAAGTACAATAGGATTTTGGTTGTTCTGGCTTTTTTTGGATTTATAATTGCATTATTTTTAGTACAGCTATTTAAAGTTCAAATATTGGATGCAAAAGGCTACAAGGAGTACGCTGTAGGCCAATGGACTAAGGCGGTTAGCCTTGGTAATCAAAGAGGTTTTATCTACGACAGGAACAACAAGCCCTTAGCAGTTAACAAAAACATAGTGACTTTTTGGAGCGTTCCATTCAAAGAAGAGGAAAATGAAAAGGAAGAAGCTCGATATAAAAGAGAGAAAAAATACAAAGAGATAGCTGAAGAGGTCGCTTCAAAGATAGCTGAAATGACTGGGGAAGACTCAGGAGACGTTTATGACAAGATTACATATGAGAGCAGAATCAGAGTAGTTGAAGAGATGGAGCTTGATGATTACAAGAAATTCAAGGAGAGCATGGGCAAAGTTAAGTTCAGAACAGTACTTGAAGTAGAAGAGAAGGCAAAGAGATACTATCCATTTAATGACCTTGCATCTCAGCTCATAGGCTTTAACAATATTGACAACGTCGGTATCAATGGTCTTGAAGTTAAGCTAAATGAAGCGCTAGAAGGAAGAGCGTCAAAAAAGGTTCAACAGCTTGAAGCAAACATGGTTAATGCACTTCCAAATCAAGAAGAAAGAATTATTGAAGGCAAAAAAAGTGTTAACGTAGTTTTGACTATAGATGAAAAACTTCAAAGAGAAGTCGAAAAGATAGCGGATGAAGCAAGAGAAAAACAAAATGCTGAGTCAGTATCCATCATAGTTATGGACCCGCGCGACTCATCAATACTTGCTCTAGCAAATACCGGCAGATACAATCTAAATGAGCCGAGAAAGAAGCCAGATGATGTTGATGAAGCCGTTTGGGACGAAGCAAGTGATGAAGACAGAAACCAAATCCTCTTTGATAAGTGGCGTAATAACGCTATAAGTGACTCATACGAGCCCGGTTCTGTATATAAGGTAATCAACTTAGCAGCAGGACTTGAAGAGGGCAAGCTTAATGACAATATGAGCTTCTCATGCTCAGGCTCGATTGATGTTTATGGAAGAACCTTATCATGCGCGGATCACACTGCTCACGGCACTCAAGACATTTCTAAGGCGCTTAACAACTCATGTAACGTTGCCTTCGTTCAAATAGGTAATATCTTAGGTAAAAACGATATACTTAGATACGCTAAAGCCTTTGGCTTTGGCGAAAAGAGCGGAGTAGATTTGCCAGGCGAAAGTTTAGGTATACTTCCGACAAATATTAACGCTATAGGTCCAGTTGAACTTGCGACTATGTCTTATGGTCATGGACTTGCAGTTACACCTATACAGATGGCGAACGCCATATGCGCGGTTGTTAATGGTGGAACGCTTTATAAACCAAAATTAGTTTTGAAGACAGTTGATGACTTTGGCAATGTAGTTGAAACACCAAAGAGCGTTGTCAGAAGAAGAGTTATATCGGAAGAAACAAGCGAGCACATGAAAAAGCTTCTTGAAAGCGTTGTTAGAGACGGTCATATCAAAAGATCAAGGATAGATGGCTACAGAATAGGCGGTAAGACTGGTACAGCACAAAAAATTGTTGATGGCAAGTACAAGAAGAACGCTTATATATCATCCTTCGTTGGAGCATTTCCAATTGATAAGCCAGAATTTGTTGTTTTAGCAATTGTGGATGAGCCAAGAAGCGGTGTAGCTTATGGATCTTTGGTAGCGGCACCTATTTTCCAAGACGTAGCAAAATTCATAATCGACTACTACAAGATACCGCCAGCAAGTGCGGTTAGTGAAGTACAAAATGAAAAGGTACAAGTGCCAGACTTAAAAAACAAAACTATGGGCGAGGCAGGACTTGAGCTTGCGGAGCTGTCTTTAAGCTTTGACACTAAATATACAGAGTATACAGATGAGTCTTTAATCATTTCGCAAAGCATTAATCCGGGCGTCTTTGTTGATAAAGGCACGGTTATAACGCTTGATGTTGAAGCAAAGAAGGACGACATCATACTTACGCCTGACTTTAAAGGCATGACTAGAGACGAGGCCTTTGGACTTGCTGAAAAAGTTGGACTTAAGCTAAAGATTGAGGGCGATGGCCTTGTGAAAGAGCAAAGACCTGAGCCGGACAAAGAAGTGAAGAAGAATTCTATAGTAGAATTAAAATTGGGGGACTAAGATGTTTAAAAACATAAGTGCATACAGCGTAATCATTATATTATTAAGCTTTGCTTTAGTATGTTTACTTGCGAAGATAATTATACCTAAGCTAAGAAAATACAAACTTGGACAAAATATTAGGCAAGAAGGACCTAAGTCTCACTTAAAAAAGGCCGGCACACCTACTATGGGTGGCGTACTATTCATAATAAGCTCGCTTATTGCAGTACTTGTATCGAGCCTAGCAGGTTTTGTCTTTACAAACGAAATCATCTTACTCGTTTTAGGCAGCACTGCCTTTGGCTTAGTAGGCTTTTTAGACGACTATATTAAATTCTTTAAACATAGAAATTTAGGTTTAAGAGCTTATCAAAAATTAGTTTTGCAAATGCTTTTCTCAGCTCTTATAGCATACTTTGCATATAAACTTGCGGGTACTATGGTCTATATACCATTCTATAAAGAAGTGGATTTAGGTAAGTGGGTAATCTTACTTAACTTCTTTATATTAGTAGCAAGCACTAATGCAGTCAACTTAACCGATGGACTTGATGGCCTTGCAACAGGCGTTATGTCAATCATATTACTCACACTTGCGATATACTCATTAAAGATCTCAAACATGACTACTTATGCTTACTCGATAATTATGTTTGCATCGCTACTTGGCTTTTTGATCTTTAATAAGTACCCAGCACAAATATTTATGGGAGACACAGGATCATTATTCTTAGGAGGCGTCCTTGCTATAATCACAATACTATTGGGACTGCACTTCTATATGATTATATATGCACTTGTATTAATTATGGAAACGCTTTCAGTAATTATACAAGTAGCAGTATTTAAAAAGACAGGCAAAAGAGTTTTTCTTATGAGCCCACTTCACCATCACTTTGAGATGAAAGGCATGAAAGAGACTAAGGTTGTTGTGATGTTTTGCGCATGGACACTCATCTTATGCGCTGCATCGCTAGTAATATTTTTGAGGTGATATTATGGACTACAAGGACAAAAATATTCTAATTCTAGGATATGGAATATCTGGTTACGGAGCTTCTTTATATTTTATAAGTAAAGGGGCTAATGTTTATGTCTACGATGACAATATGGATCAAATTTTAAAGGACAAAGCAAACGAAAACCTTGACGATGTAAAGTTTTTAACAAGGACTGAGCTTGATGCAATCGATTTCACTTTTGTATTAAAGAGCCCGGGAATAAAGCCTTCATCAGATATAATTCGCTACCTTGTAGACAAAAATGTCGAGATAGTTTCTGACATAGAAATTTTATACAGAGATTTTAAAGATCATAAATTTATAGTTATCACCGGAACCAATGGCAAGACAACTACAACTACTTTTATCGGCGAAGTGCTTAAAGACCTTGGCTACAATGTCAATGTCATAGGTAACATCGGTGTTTCGCCACTACTTGAAGCGGCGAACTATGATACACACGTGATTGAAGCATCAAGCTTCCAATTAGAGTACACAAAAGATTTTAAGCCGAACATCGCCATCATACTAAACATAACACCAGATCATTTAGATTGGCACGGCTCATTCAAGGCATATGAAGAGGCAAAGAAGAAAATTTATCAAAATATGGACAAATCTTCATATTTGATACTTAATTATGACGATATTGCCTTAAATAAAGTCGATCAAGATACAAATATACTATATTTCACTTCAAAAGAAAAAGATTTAGTGGATATGAATTATATCGCACCAAATATTGTGGATAAAGATAAAAACATTGTCATAAACAAAGATGATATATTTATAAAGGGTCGCCATAATTATGAAAATCTCATGGCAGCGACACTTGCATTAGAAGTTTTTGGCGTAAAAAGAGAAGATATAGTTAAAGAGATAAAGGATTTTAAAGGCGTTGAACATAGGATTGAGTTCGTCAGGGAGCTTGATGGGGTTGACTACTACAATGATTCCAAGGGAACTAACCCGGACGCGTCACTTAAAGCGGTTGAAGCCTTTGATAGAAGCATAGTGCTTATAGCCGGCGGCTATGACAAGAACATACCGTTCGAGGATTTTGCATCTAAGACAAAGAACAAAATAAGGAGCCTAATACTATTTGGCCAAACAAAGGATAAGATAAAAGAATCCTTCACTAATATTGGCTATGAAAATATAACTATGGTCAATAATATGAGTGAAGCAGTGAAAGCAGCTAAAAATGATGCGCAAAAGGGCGATGTAGTCTTACTATCACCATTGTGCGCGAGCTGGGGAATATACAAAAATTACAAAGAACGCGGACTTGAATTTAAAAAATTAGTAAATGAGTTGAAGTAAATGAACAATAGCAAAAGTAATGCACCTGATTATCACATCTTAATATCTGTAGTATGCCTAATAATTTTAGGTATCATACTTGTGTATACGAGCTCTTATCCTTATAGCTACAGGCTTGAAGGGGGTAAGTATGGCGGCATATACTTCCTTACAAGGCATTTAGTCTTTGTATTGGCAGGGGCGATACTGTCTTTATTTGCTTACAGAATTGACTATAAAAAGTATGATTCGAAATTTTTTGTAGGCCTTATGATAGTATCGAGCATTGTCTTGGTACTATTACTAAAGTTTACTTCACTAGGAACAGACTTTGGTAAAGGATCAAGAAGATGGATAAATGTGGGCGGCTTTTCATTCATGCCGTCTGATATAATCAAGGTTGCGGCAGTCTTCTGCATGGCATCATACATGAGCAAAATTAATTTACGCAGGAGAAATTTTCAAAACATTGTTCTAGTTCCTGCAGCTATTATACTTTTCTTCACATTTTTAATATACATACAAAAGGACCTAGGCACAGCCGTTACAGTTGCTGGAGCACTATCAATCATGTACTTCATCGGAGGCGCACCACTAACTGTGATACCGCCAGCCATTGGAGCTGCAATACTTGGCATATACCTAGCCATATATAGAAATGAATATAGAAGAAACAGGTTCTTTGCCTATAAAGACCCAATTAAAAACATCAGAGACACAGGTTGGCAGCCAGCGCAAAGCTTATTTGCTTATGCCAATGGCGGTCTATCGGGCGTCGGCATTGGCCACAGCACTCAAAAGTTTTTCTATATACCAGAAGTGTATAACGATTATATCTTAGCTGTATGCGGAGAAGAATTAGGATTCTTAGGAATGATTTGCATTGTTGCCCTATTTTCTGTTATAATTATAAAAGGATACTTAACAGCTGCTAGGGCGAAGGATAGATATGGTCTTATGCTAGCAAGTGGCATCAGTTCTTTGATAGCTATACAATTTTGGATCAATGCAGCAGTATCAGTAAACTTGGTTCCTTCGAAGGGAATCACACTGCCATTCATTAGTTATGGTGGTACATCCTTAATCATTTACATGATACTAACAGCAGTACTGTTAAATATATCTAAGAGTGCAAATTCAGAGGTGAAATAATGCGATTTATCGTAACTGGTGGTGGCACTGGTGGGCATATATACCCAGCCATGACCATAGCAAAGAAATTGATTGAAAATAATCACGAAGTTATATACGTCGGCAGGAATGGAAGTCTTGAGGAAAGGCTTGTTGCCAAAGAAGATATCGAGTTTAAAGGCATAGACATAGTTAAAATACCAAAGAAGAACCCGAAGGATGCTTTTAAATTTTTGAGACTACTTTTTAAATCGCTTGACGAGTGCAAAAAGATAATCAAAGACTTTAAGCCAGACCTAGTAATAGGAACAGGTGGTTACGTTTCAGGTCCACTTGTTTATGCGGCTCAAAAGAAAAAGATCAAGTCGATGATCTTCGAGCTAAATGTTCATGCGGGTATAACTACAAGGCTTTTAAAGAAGAGAGCAACTAGGATATTAGTTACTAATGAAAATACAAAGAAGCTTCTTAAGAGAGAAGATATTACGGATATAGTTGGCATACCGATTAGAGAAGAGTTTGACGGTATTCATGACAAGGCTAGCCATGAGCCTTACTACGACTTTGACAATGGCAAAAAAGTTGTCTTATCATTTGGTGGAAGCGGTGGACAAAAGTCCATCAATGAAAATGTTCTTGCCATGATTAAGAAACATTATAAAGGCATGGATTTCAACATCTTCCACGTGAGCGGAACTTATTCATACAATTGGTTTAAGGAAGAGCTCGACAAAGACGGTATTGATTATACAAAAAACAATGTTCGTGTAGGCGAGTACCTATATGACATGCCAAAGGCTTTGATAGATGCTGACATGGTTATTACAAGTGCTGGTGCACTTACTCTTAATGAGGTTTCATGTGTAGCCAAGCCAGTTATAATCATACCAAAGGCTTATGTAGTTGAGAACCATCAAGAGTACAATGCGCGCTATTTTGAGGATATGGGCGCTGCTAAGATGATACTTGAAAAGGACCTTAACGAAGAGCTACTATATGATGAGGTCAATAATATACTTCATAATGAAGATATTTACAAGTCTATGCAAAATGGGCTTAAGAATATATTTGTCAAAAATGCAATTGATGAAATATATGATATAATTATTAAAACTATTTAAAGGTGAAACTATGGAACCAATGAGTAAACAGGATATAAGGAGAAAAAGAATACAAAGAGAAAGGCAAAGAAGGAGAAGTCTCTTGAGATTCTTCGTAATCACTGTAATTGTTTTTGCGTTCATACTATTTATATTCAATACAAAGCTCTTTGGTCTAAAGCATATAAATGTTAGCGGCAACAAAAACTTATCTACTGATGATATAATTAAGGCGAGCGAACTTGAAATTGGTGAGAACATTCTTAAGCAAAGCCTTACTGAAGCAAAGGCTAAGATTAAGATGAATCCATATGTTGAGGACGCACATCTAAGCAGGTCGTCAAAGGATACTGTAACGATTGAAATTAAGGAAAGATTAATCGCGGCAGAATTTTTTAGCGACTCAAAATACATTTACATAGACGAGAAAGGCACTGTCCTTGAGAACAGCAGTTCATATAAGGAAGGCTACCCGATTATAAAGAATTTTGACAAGACTCATCTTGAACAAGGCGAAAATTTTTATAATACTGAGGTTGGTGCTTCGCTTGAAGAGCTGATAGTTGAGATAAGCACGAATAATTTAGTAAAAGATATCAAGACTATAGAGAAGAATCAGGACTTAGAAGTTTCTCTAAACTATAGGAGCGGCCTTGTTGTTCAGCTTGGTGAGCTTAAGGATGTTAGATACAAGATGAAGGTCTTAAATGAGCTTATGATTAAGTTTAAGGAAAAAGGACAAGTACCTAGGATGATTATGTTTAACAAGGGCAAAGCGCCTGTTGTAGTTTTAAATACGGGTGAATAGATGAAAATTGATAAGAAAAAAATATTGCTATTCATAGCCAGTGTAATTATTGGTCTTTCAATAACGATGCAGCTTAAAACAGTGAAGAAAACTGTTGGCAACCCTCTAAACGTAAAGAGGGCGCAAGAGCTTGCTCAAAGAGTAAAATCATTAGAAGAAGAGAGAGACGGCTTATTACAAAGGCTTGACGAGACAGAGGAAAAGCTTAGGGAGTATGAAAAACCTGGCTCGAGCAATAATGAGATAGCAAAAAAATTATACGAAGAAACTGAAAAATATAAGATGATAGCTGGCTACACAGATCTAAAAGGCAAGGGCATCATACTAACTATAGATGAACCAAAACTTGCCGATGGTGAGGTTAGCTTTGGCATACAAAACGATATAGATCTAATTCTTAGCGCTATCAGCGTTTTAAATAGCGCTGGAGCTGAGGCTATATCCATAAACGAAGAGAGATACACATCATTTACTGAGATAGTAAGTGCAGGTAAACACATAGAAGTCGGCGGAGTAAGTACATCTGCACCCATTGTTATAAAGGCTATAGGCGACGCTGAGACAATGCAATCGGCGATTGAGTTTAAAGGCGGAATTAAAGATGAGCTGCAAAACTATAACTACCAAGTCGTATTAACTGTAAGAGACGATATACTTATACCGAGATACAAAAAGAGCATTGACTTTCTATACGCAAAGCCTGCTAATGACGTGCAAGAATGAAGCATAAGATTAAACGCGTTGTGCTTGTCATAATATATATAGTTGTAGGAATTTTCCTTGGGTTATACTTAAAGACAGACAGAGAATTTTATGAGCCTTTAAGCATAAACAAGATGAAAGAGACAAGCATCAAGGTAAAGAATTTAAAAGCAGAAATCAAGAGCATTAATGAAGAGCTCGACAAGCAAGAGAAAAAGCTTGAGACTTTGGATAAACTAGTCAAGAACGATAGTGATTTTTTAGCATTTTTAAATGAAGAAAAATTATTTTATCAGATGATATCAGGCGACGTTGATCTTGAAGGCCCGGGCATAGTACTTACCATAAGTGAGGAAGCTGTCGATAGGCCTGTCAAGAGGACTGATGTGGTTCACGATAGCGACTTACTAAGGATAATTAACGACTTAAGGGATTCAGGCGCCGAAGCCATCAGCATAAACGATTTAAGAGTTTATTCAAGGACTGGCGTTAAGTGCAATGGACCAGTTGTTAGACTCAACGGAAGAACTAAGGGCGCGCCTTTTGTGATAAAGGCAATAGGCAACAGTGACAAGCTTTATTCAGCGATTAAGTCGCCAGGTACTTTTTCTAGTATCTTAGAGACCATAAACCCGATTAAGCTTGATATAGAGCAAAGTGAAAATGTTCTTGTTAAGAAAAAGATTGACGAGGACAAGATTATATATTCAGAAAAATTGACGGGAGAGGATAAAAAATGATTATTGCACTCATTGGTATAATAATCGGAATAATAATCGGCTATGTGCTTCCATATAGCTACAATCCATATTATTCCTTGTATATATCCATGGCGCTACTAGCTGCAATTGACTCAGTTTTTGGCGGTATTAACGCACATATGGACAACAATTTTAACAATAAGCTTTTTTTATCGGGTCTTATTGGTAACTCACTAATCGCGGCGCTGCTTACTTGGCTGGGCGACATTCTTAGCATACCTTTATATTATGCGGCGATTTTCGTCTTTGGAGGAAGAATTTTTAACAATTTTGCGACAATTAGAAGAAAAATACTAAACAAAATGTAGATTTTGTGGTAGAATATAAGTAATAGAGTAAATAATTAAATACTTAGTATAAAAGGAGGATTCGTAAATGATTGATTTTGATGTAGAAATTGACCAATTTGCTAAAATTAAAGTTATAGGTGTTGGCGGAGCAGGTAACAACGCCGTTAACAGAATGGTTGATGCAGGCGTAAAGGGTGTTGAATTTATTGCAGTTAACACAGATAGACAAGCACTTGCATCATCAAAGGCACAAAACAAAATTCAAATAGGGGATAAGGTTACAAAAGGTTTAGGCGCTGGAGCCAACCCAGAAGTTGGTTCACAAGCAGCTCTTGAAGATAAAGAAGGCATCACTGAAATGCTTAAAGGCACTGACATGGTATTTATCACGGCCGGTATGGGCGGTGGAACAGGTACTGGTGCTGCACCTATCATTGCGCAATTAGCAAAGGAACAAGGCATACTAACTGTAGGCGTTGTAACTAGACCATTTGGTTTTGAAGGTATGAAGAGAGCAAAGAATGCATCTCAAGGAATTAGCCAATTACTTGAAGTAGTTGATACTCTAGTAACTATTCCAAATGACAGACTTCTTCAAATAGCTGACAAGAAAACATCATTAAAAGATGCTTTCATTATGGCTGACGAAGTACTTAAACAAGGTATACAAGGTATATCTGATCTAATCAGTGTACCAAACCTAATCAACCTAGACTTTGCTGACGTTAAGACTATCATGGAACAAAAAGGTATTGCTCACATGGGTATAGGCTTTGCTCAAGGAGACAACAGAGCTACTGACGCAGCTAAACTTGCTATCAAGTCACCACTACTTGAAACATCCATAGAAGGATCTAAGTCCGTTCTATTAAACATCACTGGTGGTACAGACCTTGGTATGTTCGAAGTAAATGAAGCCGCTGACTTAATCAGACAATCAGTTGCTGATGATGCAAACATCATCTTCGGTGCTGGTATCGATGAAAGCCTTGGCGATTCTATTAAGATAACTGTTATCGCTACAGAATTTGAAGATGGATCTAAACCTGCTAAAAAAGATTCAAATAAGGATTCTGATGTAGAAGAAGAAAAGTACGAAGAAAAAAGAAGTGAACCTACTTCAAGCTTCGACGATTCTTTATTAGTACCTGATTTTTTAAAGAATAATTAATTATGAAGTGTCCTTTTTGTTCTTACGAAGATTCAAAAGTACTAGATTCAAGACCTACTAATGAGGGTACTGCGATTAGGAGACGTAGAGAGTGTCTTCGCTGTAAAAAAAGATTTACAACATATGAAAAAATTGAAGAAACACCTTTAATAGTTGTCAAGAAAAACGGAGACAGAGAGACATTTGACAGAAGTAAGATATTAAAGGGCGTAATCAAATCTTGCGAGAAAAGACCTGTTAGTCTAAGTCAAATTGAAGGCTTGGCAGATAGTGTTGAAGAAAAGCTTATGAGCACGATGAAGAAAGAAGTTTCATCTACAGAAGTAGGCGAGCTTATTATGCAAGGCCTTAAGGAGATAGATCAAGTAGCTTATGTAAGATTTGCTTCAGTATACAGAGAGTTTAAAGATACTCAATCATTTATGAAAGAGCTCCAAAAGATAATAGACGAACAAAACAATTAGTATAAGAAATGCCTTTCTTGTTTTTTACAGGAAAGGCATTTTTATGATTTATTCAATACGATTAATATAGAAGAGGCTAGTCTTTATTTGACTAGCCTCATTATATCATTATTTCTTTTTACTTACTTGCTTTTTATAAATATTGTCATACCACGCTTGCTTCGATGCTATTAATGTCTCTAAGGAAGCATTTTTGCTTTTGTAAAGCTTTTCGTGAAGTGCTTGACAGTCTCTCAAATCATTTAGTGTTAAATCTGGATAATCTTTAAGGCCATAAGTACCATTAACAAAGATGGCGTATTCAAGATCGCCATTCTTCTTAATCCAGCTATTGCAAGTCGCTTCAACACCATTTAGCATCTTCTTTATAAATTCAGTATTGACAGGCTTTTCTTTAAGCAGGTCTTCGTACATAAGTGCCTTTAAGCCCATTAGGTGATGGTTTAGTGAAGAGTGCGTCATGCCGATGTAGTACTCAGCGCCGTAGTCCATAACTAGGCAGGCATCTTCTTTATAAGGGATTTTGATTGCGTTTTGATTAGCGTATTTTTTGTAATAACTTAATACTTTATCCGCAAGCTCTAAATATTTTTCATCTTCAAACTTTTCGTACATTCTTAAGCAAATGTAGGCGTAATCAAGATTCCACCTTGTGTCGAAGTAGCCTTTCTCAATGTTGTAGTCAGCCTTTAGCCACTCGCTTCTATATGGGATAGGGTAGTAGCCCTCATCATTAAGCTTCTTCGCTGTATCGTCTATAAGCTTTGCTGTCATCAGCTGAGAGAATTTACTATCTATAGTATCTAGATGAGTGTTTGCAATATATATAGCGCCTTGCAAAAAGAAGTAACTCTCCTTATATGGCACCGAGCGCGGATTCATTTGGTAGTAGTAGCCGTCAGGAATTATGCAGTGCTTATCAAGTCTGTACTTCATGTCGACTAGCTTAAACGCTTCTGGTGTTTGGAATGGTTTTTCATCCATGCTCGTGTAGCAAATGCTGTATTTAATGTCTTTATTTGCGTCTTTGATATCCTTTAGTTTTAATTTTATCTTAAGCTTTGTCTTGTCATAAGTAATTTCGCTCTCTATGTTCACCTTGTCAATAATATTGTCTTGAACATCTTTATAAGCGTTGATGGCTGTAATCACGTAGTATTTTTTGCTGCTATGCAAAATGACTATGTTTGGATTTTTTATATTGAAATCTTTTTTCTCTATGCTAATAATTTTCGCAGCCTCATCAATGTACTCAACACTCGCATCTTTCATTTCTATAGGGAAATCAATATCTAAACTGTCTTTGCCATCAAAAGTACCTGTGATAAACTTAAGCTTTGCGCCTTTAAACTCAAAACCATCTTCCTTAGCTTCCTCAGCTTCCTTGACTTTTTCATCTTCCTTAGCTTCCTCAGCTTCTTTGCCTTTTTCATCTTCCTTAGCGTCTTTCGTTTCATCAGTTTCTTCAGTTTCTGTAGTTTCCTCAGTTTTTTCAGTTTCCTTAGCAGCTTCCTCAGCGTAAGCTATATTTTTTGCACCTAGCATGAGTAAAAATACACTCAGCGTTATTAGCAGGGCAAATATATTAAATTTTATTTTTATTTTATTTATTTTCATTACTTTCTCCTATAATTATAGTTTCTTAACTCTTAGCACTATAATTATACATTAAAAGACTTCGATTTACAAGAAATTTAACAGCTTTGTAAAGAAAAAAATCCTGAGCACTTATGTACTCAGGATTTGTGATGGGAATATTAGACTTATTCGATGATGATAGGTCCATTGCTTGTCTTTATATCACCGAATAGAGTAAGGTCTGAGTTGTTATTAAGTACTGCTGTACTTAATTCGTCACCGTCTTCATCAAGCTTAAATCTGCTGTCATCGAAGATGGCTGGACATGTGTATTTACTTAGGCCTCTTAGATTAAACTTGACATTTCTGCTAACGCTTTCCAATTCAACTGTAACAGGTCCATTGCTATTAGTTATTATGATATTTTCGGCACAGTTGAAGACGTCTTTAACATCAACATAAGCGTTTGTTGTGTGAGCTTCTAGATTAACAAATGGTGTGTTATGCATAGTTATTTCAGCGTTTGTTGTATTTATAAGAAGGTCAGTGAACTTCGCGTCCTTTATCTTAACTGAATCGTTAGTAGTTTTAAGTTCTGATTTGCCAATGATTGAGTCTTCAATCTTGATCTTGTCATTGCTTGTTGTTAAGTATAGCTCGTCACAATTGACTGAGTCAAGAATTATCTTGTCATTGCTTGTCTTAACATCAACTTTAGCAAAGTTTAAAGCAGGTACTAAAACCTTTAGGCTAACTGCAAAATCTTTTTTAGTAAAACTTTCGTAGTTTGGCTCGATAAGTATTTCTTTATCATCGATAAAGCAGTTTATGAACTCATAATCGCCAGGAATAGTTTTTTTATCTGTGTAATAGATTTTGCCAAAGATCTCAATTTGATCTGAGCTCGATGGAAGTATCTCTACTTTTTCATTAGTATTATTTATAATCAAATCATATTTTTTATTTTTGTCTACATCAAGTTTAAGTGTTGCGAACTTTTTGTTTTTGAATCTATCATCAAAGCTGTAGCTTGCGTATATATGGCCGTCTCTCATGCCTTTCTCAGCAGTTTCTAATGACTTACTAACTATCTTGTTAACAAAGTTTGAGATTTTGTTAGCAAACTTATCTGACGCGTCAAAGACGTCAAAGTCGTCGCCTTCAATATGGATTTCATTTCTCTTTTTATTTGGCTTATAATTTTTTTCGCCCTTCTTTTCACCAACAGCGTTAAGAAGTTTTAGCGCTTCTTCTTCATCGATCTTGCCGTCCTTTAACATTTTAAGGATCATAATTTTTTCTTCAGACATTTTAAACCTCCTTTAGTTCTAAAAGCATTTTTTCTGCTTCACTACTTGTTATTGTACCGCTATTTAAGAGCTCAAGTATTTCTTTTTCACTAGTTGAACTCTTTTGATCAGAGATAATCTCGTTGATTTGATCGAGCTTTTTAATTACAGTGGGGTAGGATATACCCAAAGCTCTTTCAATCTCTTTAATATTGCCTCTTTTTAATAGAAAAGTCTTAATAAAGTCAATCTGCTCGCTATTAAGCTTGTAGAATGAGTTATTCTCGAATCTTCCTTCTATAGTCGTGTTGCAATTGTCGCAAACTAACCTTTCTATGTATAGTTTTGAACCGCAAACAGGACATTCATTTAATGCTTTATTAATCATAGCGTCCTCCTTTATTAAGATTATACATCTATTAATTAAATATGTCAATATATTTTTGAAAATATTTTAAAAATATTTATTATTTACTTAAAACTATTAATATTAAAATAATAAAAATTAATGTTGGACATCTTGCAGCTTATTTGATATAATAAAAAAGGTGAGAAAATGAATTTGTTTGACATGGAAAGAGAAAAAAATTTAAAATTATCTCAAAATTTAGCTGAACGCTTTAGACCAAAGAGCCTCGATGACTACATTGGTCAAGAGAAGGTACTTAATAAGAACTCTTTTCTATACAAGGCGATCAAGGCCGACAGACTTCCTTCGCTTATACTATATGGCCCAGCAGGCACTGGTAAGACTTCACTTGCAAACGTTATTGCTAACACTAGTAAGTCGAATTTCATAAAGATTAGTGCCGTGGGTAGCGGCGTAAGCGACTTAAAGAAGGCGGTAGAGGAGGCCAAAAGGCTTTTGGAAGAGAATAAAAAGACCATACTCTTCGTAGACGAGATACATAGGTTTAACAAGGCTCAGCAAGATTTTCTGCTTCCATACGTTGAAGATTCGACCGTTACGCTCATAGGTGCAACGACAGAAAATCCATATTTCGAGGTCAATAGCGCACTTATATCGAGATGCTTCATAATAAGGCTTGAAAAGATGAGTGAGGACAATCTTATTGCACTTGCTAAGAAAGCCTTAGCAGATGAGGTGAGTGGACTTGCTTCACTAAAGGCGAGCATCGATGACGACGCACTTGAGTATCTAGTTAGAATTTCTAATGGTGACGCAAGAAACATGCTAAACTTTTTAGAGATAGCTGTTTTAAGTCAAGATCCGGAAGCTGATTTAACTCGTCATATAAAGTACGAAGACGTCAAGGGACTAGTCTTTGAAAGAGCTCACTCCTACGACAAGAGCTCGACTATGCATTACGACACAATCTCAGCCTTTATTAAGAGCATGAGAGGCTCGGATCCAGATGCAACGGTCTTTTACTTAGCTCACATGCTAAATAATGGCGAGGACCCTTTATTCATAGCGAGACGCATAGTGATATTTGCTTCAGAAGACATTGGTCTAGCTGATCCAAACGCGCAAACGCTTGCGACGTCAGCCTTTTATGCGGTTAAAGCCATCGGCATGCCAGAAGCTCGTATCATCTTGAGTAACGCAGCCATCTACATGGCACTTGCCGATAAGAATAACTCGACCTATGTCGCCATTAACAAGGCTATGGCGGACGTCGATAAGATTAAAGAATTCCAAATTCCTCTGCACATAAGGGACGCTCATAACAATGACAAGAAGGTCTTTGGTGATCACGCGGACTACAAGTATCCGCACAATTATAAGGACAAAAAACCTGAGCAAAATTATTTGCCCGAGGGTTTAGAAGATAAAAAGTATTTTAATAATAATTAAGGAGGTCAACAAATGAAAGTTGGTATTAATGGTTTTGGTAGAATTGGTAGAGATGTAGCTAGGATTCTAGTTGAAGAGAACAATGGCCTAGAATTAGCTCACATCAATGCTTCTGGTGATTTAAAGACACTTGCGCATCTATTTAGAAATGATTCTCTATATGGTAGATTATCAGTTTCTTGTGAAGCTTGTGAAGATGGCTTCATGATCGATGGCAAGAAGGTTACAAACACTCAATTTAGAGATCCAGCAGAAATTCCTTGGAAGGACTATGGCGTAGACATCGTTATCGACTCTACTGGAGCATTTAAAAACAACGAAACTCTTTACAAACACATCGACAAGGGCGGCGCAAAGAAAGTTATTTTAACTGCACCTGCAAAGGGCGAAATTGATAAAACTATCGTTATGGGTGTAAATGAAAAAGAATACGACAAGACTAAACACAATGTAATCAGTAACGCATCTTGTACAACTAACTGTCTTGCACCATTAACAAAGGTTATTGAAGATAATTTCGGCATCAAGAGAGGCCTTATGACAACTATACACGCTTACACTTCTGACCAAGTTTTACTTGACCACAAGCACAAAGACATCAGAAGAGCAAGAGCGGCAGCTATGTCCATGGTTCCTACAACTACAGGAGCAGCAAAGGCAGTTGCACTAGTTATCCCTTCACTAAAGGATAAATTAACTGGATACGCAGTTAGAGTGCCAGTTCCAACAGTTTCACTTACAGACGTTGTATTTGAATTAAATAAAAATGTAACTAAAGAAGAAATTAACGAAGCTGTTAAAAAAGCAAGTGAAAATGAATTAAAGGGCGTATTAAAATATGCTGACGAAGAGCTTGTTTCTGTTGACTACGTTGGTGACAGACACTCATCAATCTTTGATCCATTCTTAACTTTAGTTATAGAAGGCAACTTAGTTAAAGTAGTTTCTTGGTATGATAACGAATATGGTTACAGCCACAGAGTAGTTGACCTAGCAAAATACATTGCTGATCAAGAATAATTATTATAATATAAAAGGAAAAGATAATGAAAAAAACATTAAAAGATTATAATTTTGATGATAAAACAGTTTTATTGAGATGTGATTTCAATGTGCCAATGAAGGACGGCGTTATCACTGACAATAAACGTATATACGAGTCACTTCCTACTATCAAGCACCTTCTTGATAATGGTGCAAAAGTGATTATGATGAGCCACTTGGGTAGACCAAAGGGCGAATACAACTTAAAATTCACGCTAGAGCCAGTTAAGGAAGAGATAAAAAAGCTTCTTGGAAGAGATGTAAAGTTTATCTCTTGCCCTGAAGTAGTTAATGATGAAGTTAAAGATGCGGCTAAAAATCTTAAAAAAGGAGAAGTTCTTTTACTAGAAAATACTAGATTTAGAAAAGAAGAAGAAAAATGCGATGAAGACTTCTCTAAAGAGCTAGCAGAGCTTGCAGATATCTATGTTAATGACGCTTTCGGTACTTCACACAGAGCTCACGCATCAAACGTTGGCGTAAGCAAATTTTTACCATCGGCACTAGGCTTCTTAGTTGAAAAAGAAATGAATATCATGGCGAAAGAGCTTGACGAGCCAAAGCATCCATTTATAGCTATACTTGGTGGATCAAAAGTTTCTGACAAGATAGGTGTAATCGAAAATCTATTAAACAAGGCCGATAAGATACTTATAGGCGGTGCAATGGCATATACATTCTTAAAGGCAAAGGGCATAAATGTAGGCAAGAGCTTAGTTGAAGACGACAAGTTAGAGCTTGCACTTGAACTATTAAAAAAGGCTGATGCAAAGAAAGTTGACTTGGTTTTACCAGTTGACGCTCTATGCGCTAAAGAAATAAAAGAAGACGCTGAAGCTGAATGCTTTGAAGTAAATCATATACCAGAAGACATGATGGGTCTTGACATTGGACCAGAAACTATTGACGTATTTACTAAAAAGTTATTAGGCGCAAAGACTATTGTTTGGAACGGACCTATGGGCGTTTTTGAAATGGATAAATTTAAGAACGGCACTAACGCCATTGCCAAGGCACTTGCAAACTCTGATGCGACAACTATTGTCGGTGGAGGAGATAGTGCGAGCGCTGTTCAAAAAGCTGGCTATGAAGAAAAGATCACACACGTTTCAACTGGTGGCGGCGCTTCACTTGAACTAATGGAAGGAAAGGTACTTCCTGGCATAGCTGCTATAAATGATAAATAAGGAGACAAATTTGAGAAAATTTTTACTTGCTGCAAATTGGAAGATGAATATGGACGTAATGGAGACAGAAGGCTTTTTCAAGGACTTGAGCCTTAAGCCTAATGACTCGTATGACGTTTATATCGCAGTTCCATTTACAGATATTTATTTAGCAAATAAAACTAAAAAGTATAATGATATTAAAATAGGTGCTCAAAACATCTACTTTGAAGACAAAGGCGCTTTTACTGGCGAGATCAGTACTTCTATGATTAAGTCATGTGGAGCGGACTTTGTCATCATCGGTCACTCTGAGAGAAGAGAGATTTTCGGCGAGTGCGACGAGATGATTAACAAAAAAGTTCTTAAGGCGATAGAAGACGATGTAGAAGTAATTCTATGCCTTGGCGAGACTTTGTCTGAAAGGGAAGATGGAAAGCACTTTGAAAAGATTGAAAGACAATTAAAGGCTGACCTTGTGGGCGTAGACGCAGCTAAATTAGATAGCTTTGCCATTGCTTATGAGCCAATCTGGGCTATAGGCACTGGCAAGAGTGCATCTAAGAAAGATGCTGAGGAGATGTGCCGCTTCGTTAGAGAAAAAGTTAAGGAAATTAATCCGAATTTAGAAGCAAAGCTTAGAGTACTTTATGGCGGCAGCGTCAAAGAGGCCAATGCAGCTGATTTAGCCAAAGAAGAAAACATCGACGGCTTCTTAATTGGCGGCGCTTCACTTAAGACTGAGTCTTTTGAGGCCATAGCTAAGGAGATATAAGATGTCAAAGGCTATATTAATAATACTAGATGGTTTCGGAATTGGTAAAGACAACGATGCAAACGCTGTATATAGAGCCAAGACGCCGACAATAGATAAGTTATTTAAAGACTGCCCTCACGCAAAACTTCAGGCGAGCGGCGAATATGTTGGATTGCCAGCGGGACAGATGGGTAACTCTGAGGTCGGTCACTTAAATATTGGCTCAGGCAGAGTCGTTTATCAAGACCTTTCTATGATCAATAGAGATATAAAGACTGGAGATTTCTTTAAAAAAGAAGAATTTCTTAAGGCGATAGAGCACGCAAAGAAAAATAATACAAATCTTCATCTGATGGGTCTACTAAGCTATGGCGGCGTTCACTCGCACATTGATCATATCAAGGCGCTTTTAGATCTTTGCAAAAAAGAAGGCATAGGCGATAGAACATATCTACACGCAATTTTAGATGGAAGAGATGTAGATATACACTCAGGTGAGAGCGATGTAAGCGAAATTATTGCTTATATGAAGCAAAACTCTTGTGGCATACTAGCGTCCATAAGCGGCAGGTACTATGCCATGGATAGAGATAAGCGCTATGACAGAACTGAAAAATATTACAAAACTGTCACATCTAAGACGCCTGAACTTGTTTCAGACGACGCTATAGAGACGATTAAAAAATCTTATGAAGAAGACGTCACTGATGAATTTATCTTGCCATGCGCAATCAAAAATGCTGGGGAAGTCACTGAAATAAAGTCTGGCGATAGCATTATCTTTATTAATTTTAGACCAGATAGAGCAAGACAAATCACAGATGCTTTTACTAACAAAGACTTTGCTGGCTTTGATAGAAAGTTTTTAGATGACATATATTACGTGTGCATGACTAATTACGACTCAAGCTTTAAAAATGTTCACATTGCTTATGGTGATGAAACGATAGTCAATACACTTGGTGAAGTAATTTCAAAACACGGACTAAAACAGCTTCGTATAGCTGAAACAGAAAAGTACGCTCATGTAACATACTTTTTCAATGGCGGACGTGAAGAAAAATTCTCTGGTGAAGACAGAATTTTAATCAATTCACCGAAGGTAGCGACATACGATTTACAGCCTGAGATGAGCGCTTATGAGCTAACAGATAAGCTAGTCAGCGTCATGGCAGATTATAATCTAATCATATTAAACTACGCAAACACAGACATGGTCGGACACACAGGAGTAGTTCCAGCCATAATCAAAGCCGTAGAAACAGTTGATAGCTGCCTTGCAAAACTATTAGCAAAGGCAAAAGAAGAGGGCTTCACAGCCATAATCACAGCGGATCACGGTAACTGCGAGGCAATGTTTGATGACGAAGGAAAACCAATCACATCGCACACAACAAATCCAGTTCCTGTAATACTTTATAACGACGGAAAGCATAAGCTTAAAGATGGCGTGCTAGCTGATTTAGCACCATCACTATTAGATATATTAAATATAGAAAAGCCAAAAGAAATGACAGGCGAGAGCCTATTGGTATCGGAGGAATAAAATGAGTAGAATTATTGATGTATTTGCTATGGAAGTCTTAGATTCAAGATCTAACCCAACTGTAGAAGTAACAGTTTTAGCTGAGTCAGGAGCAATCGGATCAGCTATAGTCCCATCAGGAGCGTCTACTGGCGAACACGAAGCCGTAGAACTTAGAGATGGAGACCCCAAGAGATACGCTAAGAAAGGCGTGTTAAAGGCAGTTGATAACGTAAATAACGTTATCGCGCCAGAAATTTTTGATATGGAAGTAACAGACCAAGTATCAATTGATAAATTGATGATAAACCTTGATGGAACAGAAAATAAAGGCAAACTTGGTGCAAACGCTATGCTTGGCGTGTCACTAGCAGTTGCTAAATGTGCTGCAAATGAACTAAACATGCAACTTTATAGATATATCGGCGGAACTAATGCAAAAGTTTTACCGGTACCTATGATGAACATTTTAAATGGCGGTCAACACGCTGACAACAACGTAGATATACAAGAGTTTATGATTATGCCAATAGGCGCAGAAACATTTAGAGATGCGCTTAGAATGGGTTCAGAAGTTTATCATAGCTTAAAGAATGTTCTTAAAGAAAGAAAACTAGCTACAGGCGTTGGCGATGAAGGTGGTTATGCACCAGATTTATCAAGCAATGAAGAAGCTATCGAAACTATAATCGAAGCTATAGAAAAAGCTGGTTATGAAGCAGGCAAGGACATCTACCTAGCTCTTGACGTTGCTGCGAGCGAACTATATAATGCTGATACTAAGAAATACTACTTAAAGAGTGATAACGCAGAGCTTACAGACGAAGAAATGATTAACTACTACGAAAAATTAGTTGACAAGTATCCACTTTACTCAATTGAAGACGGTTTAGACGAAAACGATTGGGACGGATGGAAGAAATTAACTGAAAGACTAGGCGATAAGATTCAATTAGTTGGTGACGATCTTTACGTTACAAACACAAAGAGAATCAAAAAAGGTATCGAGACTCATACAGCAAACTCAGTTTTGATTAAGCTTAACCAAATCGGTACATTAACTGAAACTATCGAAGCTATCGAGATGGCTCACAGAAATCATTACACAGCAGTTATTTCACACAGATCAGGTGAAACAGAAGATACAACTATCGCAGACCTATCAGTTGCACTAAACACTGGACAAATCAAAACAGGTGCACCAGCTAGATCTGAAAGAGTTGCAAAATACAATCAATTACTAAGAATTGAGTATATGCTTGACGATACAGCAGTTTACGCTGGCAAGAGCATACTAAGAAAATAATTTAAGAAAATATTTATATGGGATGGGCCCCGTGCTCATCCTTTTTTTTCTGTCTGAAGAAGGCCATTGACTTAGTGGCAAGGCTATATTAATAGCAAGACAAAAACGATTTTTACAAAAGCCGATTCACGCGTAAATCGATTTTTGCATTTCCATAAACATGGCCCAAAATGAATTAAGCATAAATCGAAGTAAATGAGAAAAAATCATTGCAAAATAAATGCTCTTGTGGTAAAATAGATATGTTATAAGAGAGAATGGAGGTGTGTGTATGACTTACGTATTGTATGCACTAGTTGCAATTTCAGCTTTAGTATTAACTATATCAGTAGCAGCTACTGAAGGAGACGATCAAGGCTTACAAGCATTGGGCGGAGCTGAAAGCATTTGGGGTTCTAAAAATCCTACAAGAAATGTTCTTTTAAAAAGAATAACTACAGTTTCATCGGTTGTGTTTATGGTAACAACTTTGATATTAGCAGCTTTATAATAATAAAATAGGAGGAAGAAATGGACAAAATTTTAATCATAGCTCCTATAGTTGGAGCTGTAGCACTATTATTTGCTTTAGTAAAAGCTATGTATGTTTCTAAGCAAGATGCTGGAAACGACAGAATGAAGGAGATAGCTGGCTACATTCAAGAAGGTGCTCTTGCATTTTTAACTAGAGAATACAAATATTTAGCAATATTCATTGTTGTATTATTTGCAATTCTAGCTCTATCAATCAACATCGGTACTGCCGTATGTTATTTAATAGGTGCGGTATTCTCAATTTGTGCTGGATACATCGGCATGACAGTAGCTACTAAGGCTAACGTAAGAACTGCAAACGCAGCTAAGGAAAGCGGTATGGGCAAGGCTCTAAACGTTGCTTTCTCAGGCGGTACTGTTATGGGTATGTGCGTTGTAGGTCTAGGTTTACTAGGTACTAGCATTGTTTGGATGATATTCAAAGATGCTAACATCGTTACAGGCTTCGGTCTAGGTGCTTCATCAATCGCTTTATTCGCAAGAGTTGGTGGCGGTATCTATACAAAGGCTGCGGACGTTGGTGCTGACTTAGTTGGTAAGGTTGAAGCTGGTATTCCAGAAGACGACCCAAGAAACCCAGCTGTTATCGCTGATAACGTTGGTGATAACGTTGGTGACGTTGCTGGTATGGGAGCTGACTTATTTGAATCATATGTTGGAGCTATAATTTCAGCTATCACTTTAGGTGCTCTAGCATTTAGCGACAACGGTATTGCATTTGCACTAGCTCTATGCTCAGTTGGTATCGTATCATCAATTATCGGTACATTATTTGTAAAAGGCGATAAGAACCCTCAAAAAGCACTTGATATGGCTACTTGGGGAAGCTCAATAATCACTATAATCGCTTCTTACTTCTTATCTACAAAGATATTAGGCTCAATCCAACCATTCTACGCTATAGTAGCAGGTGTTGTTGTTGGATTAATCATAGCAAAAGTTACAGAATATTATACAGCTGCTGAATATAAACCAGTTCAAAAAGTTGCTGAAGAATCAGAAACAGGTGCTTCAACAAATATCATCGCTGGTCTATCAGTTGGTATGATGTCAACAGCTATCCCAATGATAGTTATTTCAATAGGTATACTAGCTGCATTCTTCTTAGCAGGTGGAGCAGCAAGCCCAGTAAATGGTCTTTACGGAATTTCACTTGCAGCAATAGGTCTACTAGCAACAGCTGCTACAACTATTGCAGTTGACGCATATGGACCAGTTGCTGATAACGCTGGTGGTATCGCTGAAATGTGCGGACTTCCAGAAAATGTAAGAGATATTACAGATAAGCTAGACTCAGTTGGTAACACAACAGCAGCAGTTGGTAAAGGTTTTGCCATCGCTTCAGCTGCACTTACAGCTCTAGCACTATTCGCTTCATATACACAAGCAGTTGGACTTGAAAAGATCGACTTAACAAATCCATTAACAATAGCAGGTGTCTTCATTGGTGGTATGCTACCATTCTTATTCTCATCATTAACTATGGATGCAGTTGGTAAAGCTGCTAATCAAATGATTGAAGAAGTTAGAGGACAATTTAAATCCATCCCTGGTATCATGGAAGGAACTGCAAAACCTGATTACGGCAAATGTGTAGACATTTCTACTAAGGCAGCTCTTAAGGAAATGGTTATCCCAGGACTTCTAGCTGTTGTATGCCCAGTACTTGTTGGTATACTTCTAGGAACAGAAGCTCTAGGTGGTCTACTTGCTGGTTCATTAGTAACAGGTGTTCTAATGGCGATCTTCATGTCAAACGCAGGTGGAGCTTGGGACAATGCTAAAAAGTATATCGAATCAGGTGTTCATGGTGGAAAGGGTTCAGATGCTCACAAGGCAGCAGTAACAGGAGATACTGTTGGTGACCCATTCAAGGATACATCAGGACCATCTCTAAATATACTAATTAAATTAATGACAATAGTAGCATTAGTATTTGCACAAGTATTTGTTAGCTACGGTGGACTTATTATAAAATAAGATAAAATTGTAATTGGACTCCCCTTGATTTTAATCAGCGATGCTATTAAATAAGGGGAGCTTCATTTATAATATGGGTGATTTTATGGAAATAACGATTGACAATATTAAAATAAATTACATAATTGAAGGCGAATCAGAAAAGCCGATTCTTATACTTCATGGCTGGGGCGCTTCAATCGAAGCAGTCATGGGTATAGTGAACGCTTTGAAGGATACAAGAAAAGTTATTGCCATAGATTTACCAGGCCATGGAAAGTCGTCTGAGCCAGACAGGGTGTTTGGCGGAGAGGACTATGCTAATATTGTTAAGGCCTTTGTAGAGGAGCTCGGCATTGAGAAATTTGACGCCATCGGTCACAGCTTTGGCGGCAAAACTTTAATACAAATTGCGTCTGAAGGCTATGAAAGACTTGATAAGATGGTTCTTATCGATGCATCAGGCATACTTCCTAAGAGAAGTCTTTCATATTACTTAAAAGTTTATACATATAAATTCTTTAAAAAGCTTTACAGGTTAATCTTTTTTTACAAGAGTGAAGAGGAGCTTATGAAGAAGCTTTCAAAGAAATTTGGCTCTGATGACTACAAAAATACAAGCGGCATCATGAGAAAGACCTTCGTTAAGGTCGTTAATGAGTCTCTTCTTGATAGGCTGGATTCTATTAAGAATGATACCCTTATATTGTGGGGCAAAGATGATGATACAACTCCATTATATATGGGTAAAATAATGAATGAGAAGATAAAAAATTCTGCTCTAGTTGAACTTGAGGGCGGACACTTCTCTTATGCAGATGATTATCAAACATTCACACGCGTAATTAGATCTTATCTTAGTAAGGAGGAACTATGATAGCTATATTTATTTTCTTGCCAATATTATTAACAGTTTTAATATATATACACTCTTTGGCATATTTCCAAATAATGCAATTAAATATGTATATCTCAAGTGAGTACGAAGCTTGGCTTAAAAATTTTGGCTGGTTTAAAAATTCATTAAAGAAAATAAAACCGGGAGATAAAAAGCCACTTGTCTTTACTGATAGGATGAAGAGAATGATGAAGATATTTGCTTTATTTAATACTCTTATCATGTTTACATCAATCATCGCTTATTTATTATTCGGTGAAAAGATTGCGCTTGCTTATTTATTAGTATTAGCTTTTTTACTATACATCATAAGAGCAAGGAGCGTTAAGTGTGCAAATATATTAGCACTACCGATTGAAAATAAAATCAATCACGGTTTTTATGTTGAGGCGCAAAATAAAATTAAAAAAGAAAAAGAAAATAAATTAAAAGTAGTTGGAATAACTGGCAGCTATGGTAAAACATCTACAAAACTTGTTTTGAACGACATAGTGAAAAATAATCTTAAGACTTATGCAACACCAAGTTCTTTCAATACACCTATGGGTATATCAAAGGTAATTAATAATGAGCTTGAGAGCGGAACTGAAGTTTTCATCTCTGAGCTTGGAGCAAGATATGTGGGCGAGATAAAAGAGGTAGCTGAGCTAGTTATGCCTGACATAGCCATCATCACAAACATCGGTCCATGTCACATAGAAACATTTGGTTCTATGGAAAATATTGTTAAGACTAAGTTTGAGCTTATCGATACGCTTAAGGAAGGCGGCCTTGCTATATTTAATTACGACAATCCATATATCAGAGAAAAGGCAGCTGAAGTCAAGACTAGAAAGGTTTACATCTCACTTGAAGATGACGCTTGCGATTACTTTGCTAAGGACATAAGCGTCGGTGAGTTTGGTACTGAATTTACTCTTATATACAAAAATAAAGAGTATAAGCTAAAGACAAAATTACTTGGTAAGCACAATATTTACAATGTACTTTTATCTGTGGCTGCGGCTCATGAGCTAGGCATGTCCATGGAAGAGATAGTTAAAGCAGTTCTTGATGTTAATCAAGTTGAGCATAGACTATCACTCGTAGAAAATCCAAATAAGCTCATCATCATAGATGATGCATTTAACAGTAACCCAAGCGGTGCACAAGCGGCCCTTGATGTAGTCGCTGAGTTTAAAGAGGGAAAGAAGATCGTTATCTCACCAGGTATGGTTGAGTTAGGAGATTTACAATACGATGAAAATAAAAACTTCGGTAAGAATGCTGCAGCTCTTGTAGATCACTTCATCATAGTTTCTGAAGTGAATAAAAAAGCAATCAGAGATGGTCTCGTTGAAGGCGGACTTGAGGAAGCAAAGATACATGAAGCAGCAAGTTTAGAGGATGCACAATTAATTTTACAAAAAATATGTCAAGCAGGCGACGTGATTTTATTTGAAAACGATTTGCCTGATAATTATTAGGAGTTGATAGAATGCTAAAAGTAGGCGTTATATTTGGCGGAAGAAGCGTTGAACATGAAGTATCAGTTATTACAGGTATGCAAGTGATTGAGAACATGGATAAAGAAAAGTTCCTTCCAATCCCAATCTATATTACAAAAGAAGGCAAGTGGCTAAGCTCTGAAGCCTTCAAAAATTTTAAGACATTTAAAGATGGTGACTTTAGCTCAGCTAAGAACGTTATGCTTGGCTGTGATTATGGCGATTTTAATCTGTATATAAATCCAGAGACAAAATCCATGTTCGATAAAAAAGTTTATGAAACATTAGATTTGGTTTTCTTTGCGCTTCACGGAACCAATGGTGAAGACGGTTCATGCCAAGGACTTGTAGAAACAGTTGGCCTTCCATATACAGGCACTAACGTTTTAAGCTCCTCGGTTGGTATGGACAAGGTTATAATGAAGGACGTTTACAGAGCTAATGGTCTTCCTGTAGTTAATTACAGATATTATTACAGAAGCAAGTGGAGAAGCTCTAAAGAAGAAGTCATGGCAGATATTGAAAAGAATTTAAAATATCCATTATTTATAAAGCCATCAAACCTTGGTTCATCCATCGGTATATCAAAGGTTAAAAATAAAGACAATCTTGAAGAAGCTTTGATGATAGCCTTTAGTTATGACAAAAAAGTCATAGTTGAAGAATCAGTTGAAAACGCAAGAGAAATTAACTGCGCTGTCATGGGCTACGAAGAAAATGTAGAGACATCGGAGTTAGAAGAGCCACTAGATTTCAAAGAACTATTAACATTTGACGATAAATACGTATCAAATAAAAAGACTCCTGGAACAAAAACAATGAGAAATCTACTTAAAAAGGACGAGCCACTAAGAGACGAGCTAGAAAGCTTAGCTACAAAGGCATTTACATCCATTGATGCGGCAGGTAATGCCAGAGTCGATTTACTTGTATCTAAGGATACTGGCAAAATCTATATCAATGAGATAAATACAATACCTGGTTCAGTTGCTTTCTATTTATGGGAGCCTAAAGGATATTCGTTTAAAGATCTTATAACAAAGATGCTCGAGATAGCTCAAGCAGTTGACACTATGAGAAAAGAAACTGTTTACTCATATGACGCTGAACTCTTTAAACGTATTCAATACGGAAAGAAATTATAGGTGATAAGATGAAAATTAGGGAACTTGTAATGAATTATTTCAATAGAGAGGATTATCTTCCTCAAAGCAAGAAGGAATTATTAAGAACTTTTAAGATTAATAAAAAAGATAAGAGGATGTTTGAAAAACTACTTAAGTCATTAGAGAAGGATAAAAAGATTATATGCAGCAACAATAAATATTACACTTACAATAGTTCCCATATTATCACAGGAAAGTATGAGGCTAATAAGCGCGGCTTTGGCTTTGTTATCGGCGAAGACTTCGATGTCTTCATTAGATTTGAAAATTCGATGTACGCTATGGACTCTGATGAGGTCTGCGCAATCATCACAGATAAGAAGCCCGATGGCAACTATGAAGGCAAAATCATTAAGATACTTAATAGAGCTACTAAGAGGGTCGTTGGTACTTATCAAGACAATGACAGCTTCGGCTTTATCACTTGTGACGATGTCAAGATAGTCTACGACATCTTTGTTAATAAAAGCGCTTCTAAAGGCGCAAAGCATGGCGACAAGGTCGTTGCAGAGATTATTAAGTATCCAGATAAAAATAAAAATCCGGAGGGAAGAGTCGTTGAAATCATCGGCAAGATTGATGATCCAGGCATAGACATCACTTCGATAATCAAATCATATGAGCTTAGAGAATATTTTCCAAATAGAGTTAAAGATGAATTAGAAGAGATAAATTATGATATAGATTCTGAGGAGATAGCCCGCAGAGTCGATTATAGAGACTTACTTACTATAACTATAGACGGCGTTGACTCAAAGGACTTGGATGACGCCATCAGCGTAGTGAAAGATGATGATAAATATACATTATACGTACACATCGCTGACGTAGCGCACTATGTTAGGGAGCGCACTTACTTAGATAAGGAAGCTTATTTAAGAGGCAACTCCTACTATCTACTTGATAGAGTGCTTCCGATGCTACCAAAGGAGCTATCGAATGGCATTTGCTCACTTAACCCAAATGAGGACAGATTAACTCTTTCAGTCAGGATGGACATAGATAAAAACGGTGAAGTGCTTAGCCATAAGATATCTGAAGCAATAATTAATTCTGATCATAGGCTTAACTACCCACAAGTTTCTGACTTTTTAGAAGGAAAGAAGAAGGCGGAAGAGCTTGGACTTGAAGGACTAGAAGATACTCTTAAGAATATGGAAGAGCTAATGCATATTCTTAACGAAAAGAGAAATAAAAGAGGCAATATTGACTTTGATATAGTTGAGACAAAAGTTATTTTAGATGAAAAAGGTAAAGTTATTGATATAAAGCCAGATGAAAGACGTGTTGCTAACAAGATTATAGAAGAGTTTATGATAGCTGCGAATGAAACTGTGGCTAAAGATTATTTTATGAAGGACTTGCCATTTGTCTATAGAGTGCATGAGAAGCCAAAGAGGGAGAAGATGTTCTACCTTTCTGAGTTTTTGAAGCGCTTCGAGCTATACATCAACCCAGACAATGTCACTTCAGCTGATATAGCGAATGTGCTTAATGAGCTTAAGGGCAAGAAAGAGTCGGAGCTCATCTCGAACACCATTCTTAGAACTATGCAAAAGGCGAGATACACTTACGAAGAGCTCGGTCACTTCGGCCTTGCATCAAAGTATTATTCGCATTTTACATCGCCAATCAGAAGATACTCAGACCTTATCATTCACAGAATTATTAAAGATTTTATGAATGGCAGACTTAAGGAAAGCAAAATCGTCTACTACGAGAAAAATCTTGATCAAATCACAAAACACATTTCTGAGACAGAGCTAGTTCAAGAAAAGGCAGAGCGCGACATAGTTCAAATGAAGTGCGCTGAGTACATGCAAGACAAGATTGGAAATGTTTATGTCGGAAAAGTTTCTTCACTAACATCCTTTGGTGTATACGTTATGCTTTCGAACACTATAGAGGGACTTTGTCAATTCTCAAATATGGACGATGACTTCTATTACTTTGACGAAACAGAATACAAAGTCATTGGCAAAGACTCACTAAATGAATACAAGATAGGCATGAAAGTCAGAGTGGCAGTACTTGACGCATCGAAAGAGACGAGAACTATTGATTTTAAAATTCTTGGAGTGGTTGAATGAAAGATGAAGATATAAAACTTGTAGCCAATAATAAAAAGGCGAGACACGATTATTTTATAGAAAAGATATATGAAGCAGGCTTAGTACTTAAGGGAACTGAAGTTAAATCCATAAGACAGGGCAGAGTGAACCTAAAGGAGAGCTACGTCATCGTGAAAGATGGCGAGGTCTTCGTCTTTGGTATGCATATAAGTCCTTATAAAGAAGGCAACATTTTTAACGAAGACCCATTAAGAACGAGAAAGCTATTATTAAATAAAAATGAAATTAGAAAGATTTCTCAGGACGTGAAGCTAGCAGGATCTACTGTAGTTCCCTTAAGACTATACTTTAAGAATGGCAGAGCCAAGCTAGAGATAGCACTTGCAAAAGGTAAAAAGCTTTACGACAAGAGAGAGAGTCAAAGAGAAAGAGATATTAAGAGAAGTCTTGATAGGAAGTATAAAATTTAGGAGGTAAGCGATGAAGATCGGCGAGTCAAGAGAAAATTATTTAGAGATGATATTGATGCTACAAAACAAAGGCATTAAAGTTAGAAGCACAGACGTTGCTAAGGCCCTTGATTTTTCTAAGCCAAGTGTAAGTAGAGCAGTTGGTATATTGAAAGAAGACGGATACATCGAGGTTCAAGACGACGGTGAGCTAACATTTACAAAAGAGGGCGAGAAGCTAGCAAAACTTGTATATGACAGACACTGCACACTTAGAGCGTTCTTTGAAAGCATTGGTGTTGACCCAGAGACAGCAAATGATGATGCTTGTAGAGTCGAACACGTTATTAGCCAAGTTACATTTGACAAGATAAAGGAATTAGTCAATAAAGATAATGAATAATATACTAGATAGATTAAACACGAGACAGAGGGAAGCTGTTTTATATAACAGCGGTCCCTTATTAATCATGGCCGGAGCTGGATCAGGTAAGACAAGAGTAGTTACTTACAAGATTGCCTTTCTTATTGAGAATGGTCTTGCGAGCGAAAACGAAATACTTGCGATAACATTTACGAACAAGGCGGCTAAAGAGATGAAAGATAGGGTAGCGTCCTTCTTAGATAAAGACGTAAGCCCAATGTGGATAGGCACTTTTCACTCGATAGCGCTTAGACTGCTTAGGCGCCACGCAAACCTTGTTGGCTACACAAACAGCTTCACTATATATGATAGAGACAATCAAATAACACTTATTAAGGACATACTAAAGGAGCTTGAATTAGATCCAAAGACTTATGTCCCATCATACTTTATTGCGTTAATATCTAATTTAAAGATGCAAAACATGGATGCCGACGAATACGAAAGCATTTCTGATAGCTATAGAAAGAAAACTGATGCAGAAGTTTATAGACGCTATCAAAAGAAGATGCTTGAGTACGATGCGATGGACTTTGACGATATGATATGTAACTGCGTAAGACTTTTAGAAGAAAATGAAGACGTAAGAAATATTTATCAAGAAAGATTTAAGTACGTTTTTGTTGATGAGTACCAAGATACAAACTACATGCAATATAAGATGGCAAAGTTATTCTCAGATATGTACAAAAACATCTGCGTGGTTGGTGACGCTGACCAAAGTATATATGGCTGGAGAGGTGCTGACATTAGAAACATCTTAAACTTCGAAAAAGATTATAAAAATGTCAAGACCATACTACTTGAGCAAAACTATAGATCAACAAAAAATATATTAAAGGCAGCGAACAATATTATCAAGAACAATGACGAGAGAAAAGATAAGAATCTTTGGACGGATAATCAAGACGGAGACGATATATACTGCTACATAACACAAAGCAATGTCGAAGAGAGTTACTTTGTAGCGCAAAAGATAAAAGAGCTATTAGATGAGGGTTATAATGAGAGCGACATCGCCATTCTTTATAGAACGAACGCTCAATCAAGATCCTTTGAAGATATGTTTTTGAAATTTGGAATTAAATATAATATAGTTGGCGGAGTAAAGTTCTATGACAGAAAAGAGATCAAGGACATACTTGCCTACTTTAAATTTTTAGATAACACAAATGATTTTATCTCACTTAAGAGAATTATCAATACTCCTAGACGAGGTATTGGCGATAAAAGCGTTGAGAGCATCACGAGTGATATGATTAGTAAAAACATTATCCTTTATGATGCTCTATCCATTAGCACGAATAAAAAGATAAAAGAATTTTACGAGACGATTGAATCAATTAGAAAGCTTAAAGACAATGTGACTCTGTCGGAGCTATATGATTTAGTTCTTGATAGGACAGATTATTTAAATGCACTTGAGAGAGAAAATACCGTTGAAGCAAGAACTAGGATAGAAAACTTAGATGAGTTCAGAAACCTTTTACTTGATTATGAAGATAATTACGACGAGATCACTCTTAAGGACTTATTAGGTGAAATCTCTTTACTAACTGACCTCGACAAGACTGAAGACAAGGGCGGGGACGCTGTAACTATGATTACTATGCATAGTGCTAAGGGCCTTGAATATAACATAGTCTTCGTAGTTGGCATGGAAGATGGTCTCTTCCCGAGCGAAAGAGCCATAGAAGAAGGCAGCTTAGAAGAGGAGAGAAGACTTTGCTACGTTGCTTTAACAAGAGCAATGAAAAAACTATTCTTAAGTTTAGCAAAGGAAAGAAGAGTTTATGGACAAAGCATAATCTCAAAGCCATCGAGGTTCATTGATGAGGCAGAGGAAGCAATCAAAGTAGTTAACTACAGATCAGACAAGTTTGATGAGAGACCTATACTTGAAAACACTAGCATCAATAAGAGTATTCACCAAAACCACGGCTTTGACAAAACTGTCTCACGCTTTAAGTCATATGCAGGCACTGATAGTGCATCTACAGGTAAAAAAGATATCAAGGCAGGCGACAAGATTAAGCACAAAGCCTTTGGCGAAGGCATGGTTGTCTCTGTCAATGGTAAGAACCTTACTATAAGTTTTCCAAATAAGGGTATTAAAATTTTGAATATTGATTTTGCACCAATAAAAAGGATAGATTGATATGAATAGAATGGAAGAATTAATCAAGAAGCTTGAGGAATACAACTACCACTACTATGTTCTCGACGACCCAATAGTTTCTGATAAAGAATATGACAAGCTATATGATGAGTTAGTGAAGCTTGAGAACGAGACAGGGACTCACTTACCATACTCGCCAACTCAAAGAGTTGGTGACGCTATACTAGATAAGTTCGTTAAGCACACTCATCTTGGAAGGCTTTGGAGCCTTGATAAAGCTCAAAGCTTTGATGCGCTTAGAGACTGGCACGCGAGAAACCTTCGCTTTATAGATGGTTACAATAGCACTCATAGCGATAAACTCCCAAGCCCTGAGTATATACTTGAATATAAGTTCGATGGCCTTACCATTAACCTAACATATGATGAAGGCATTTTGCAAATGGGGGCAACAAGGGGCAATGGTGAAGTCGGCGAAGAGATTTACGAGCAAGTCCTAACGATAAAGTCGATACCACTCAGAGTTAATTACAAGGGCAAATTTGAGGTACAAGGCGAGGGTCTTATGCCATTATCTAAGCTAGAGGAGTACAATGAAAAGAACGAAACTCAGCTAAAGAACGCGAGAAACGCGGCGGCTGGAGCACTTCGAAACCTTGATGTGAAAGAGACTGAAAAGAGGCACCTAATCACTTATCTTTACAATATTGCTTACATAGAAGGCAAAGAATTTAAAACGCAAGAGGAGATAGTCGCTTTTATAAAAGATAATGCGATGCCAGTTTCAAAATATCATAAAAAATTTACGGATATAGAAGAGCTTTTAAAAGAGATAGACGCGCAAAAGGAAGAAAGGCTTAAAGAGGACTTCCTTACAGATGGCATGGTTATCAAGATAAATGACGTTAGAACACAAAAGCTTATGGGCTACACCAACAAGTTCCCGCGCTTTGCGATTGCATATAAATTCGAGGCGCTTGAAACATCTACTAGAATCATTGGTGTTGAGTGGAACGTCGGTAGAAGCGCAAAAGTTACACCAACTGCACTACTTGAGCCGGTTGATATAGGCGGCGTTACTATAAAGAGGGCGACACTTAATAATTTGGATGACATCAAGAGAAAGAACGTTCACTTAAACGAGAGGGTCTTGATTAGAAGATCAAATGATGTTATTCCTGAGATTATGGGCCCATTAAAAACGGATGAAGAAGTTTATGATATAAAGCAGCCAGAGTTCTGCCCGTACTGCCACAGTAAGCTTTATAAAGAGGGCGTTCATTATTTTTGCCCAAATACACTCGGCTGTAAACCGCAATTAGTGAAGACCATAGTTCACTTCGCTTCGAAAGAGGCCATGAACATAGATGGCTTCAGTGAAAAGACTGCAGAACTGTTTTTAGAAAAGCTAAATATCGATCAAGTGTCAATGCTTTATGACCTAAAGGAAGAAGATTTACTTAAACTAGAAGGCTTTAAAGAGAAAAAAGCAAATAATATAATAAGTTCTATACAAAATTCAAAGACGGTAGAGCTTAAAAACTTTATTTACGCTCTATCCATTGCCAATGTTGGCGTTAAGACAAGCAGGGACCTTGCTGAGCACTACAAAACTATTGAGAATTTCTTAAATGCGAGCTTTGATGACTTAGTTGCTATCGAGGACGTAGGCGAGATAACTGCTAATGAAATAGTTTCATTTTTAACAGACGAAACAAGTAAAAAATCTATACAAAGTCTATTTGACCATGGAATAAAAGTTTTAGACGTAGAAGATAGCGGTGATAAATCACTCGAAGGACTTAAGTTTGTCTTGACAGGAACCTTAGAAAATTATACGCGTGATGAACTTAAAAATATACTTGAAGACAAGGGCGCTAAGGTACAAGGCTCTGTCTCATCAAAGACAGACTACGTAGTTGTTGGCGAGAATCCTGGTTCAAAATTTGATAAAGCTAAGACTTTAAATATAAAGATACTATACGAAAATGATTTGAAGGAGTTGATATGATGGAGAAGAAGGACATCGAAAATCTATGTTACACAGCTAGACTTGCCATCGACGAGTCGGACATGGATGCATTCACCAAAAAATTTAACGATATAATCAAAATGATATCTGTTGTTAACGAGCTTGATGATAAGGATATTCCAAAGACTTATCAAGTTAATGAGTACAAAGAGAGCTTATTAAGCAAGGACGAAGTCGACAGTGAATATTCATTATCAAAAGAGGACGCGCTTAAGAATGCGCCTGAAGAAAAATTTGGCTTCTTCAAACTAAAGAGAGTAGTAGAAGGGTAGTTATAGGTGTTATTTATGGATATTACGAATTTAAAAGCATGGCAGCTAAAAGAAAAAATCGCTAATAAAGAGCTAAAAGTTTCAGAGATAACAGAAGCCTTTATCAATAGAAGCAAAGATATAGACAAAGATATCAATTCATTCATATCAGATGACTATGAAGGAGCTCTTGAAAAAGCAAAGTCACTAGATGAGAAAGACCCAAGCGGTAAATTATTCGGCCTACCAATAGGCATTAAGGATAATATCTCTGTTAAGGGTATGAAAAACACTTGTGCGTCGAAGATACTTGAAAATTACGAAGCTGTTTTTGATGCGAATTGTACAAAGCATATCAAGGATGAGAATGGTATTATAATAGGCAAATTAAATATGGACCAATTTGCTATGGGTGGATCAAACGAAACATCATACTTCGGTCCAGTTCATAACCCACTTGATCTAAAGAGAGTGCCAGGCGGTTCATCAGGCGGATCAGCCGCAGCAGTTTCATCAAGACAAGTACCACTTAGCCTAGGTACAGATACAGGTGGATCCGTAAGACAACCCGCAAGCTATTGCGCTTGCGTTGGATTTAAGCCAAGCTACGGAACAGTCTCAAGAAATGGAGTCGTATCACTATCAAATACACTTGACCAAGTATCAACATTTGCAAACGATGTAAAGGACGTTGCCCTTATTACAAGTGCCATCGCTCACAAGGACCACAGAGACCTAACAAGTCTTTCCAATCCTATTGACGAAGTCACTTACACATATGACGACGCCATCAAGTATTTAAAAACACTTAAAGTTGGCGTGCCAAAAGAAGTTCTAGCAGATGAAAAAGATGATGAAGTTGAAAAAGCATATAGAGATAGCATCAAACTACTTAAGGACAATGGTGTAGAAATCGTTGAGATAGACCTTAAGGATCTTAAATACGCAGTTGCAACATACTACATCATCATGAATGCTGAAGCAAGCTCAAATCTATCAAGGTTTGACGGCGTGAAATATGGTCTTAGAGACTTTGACGCGGAAAGTCTTGAAGAGATGTATATTAAGACGAGAGCAGAAGGCTTTGGCCCAGAAGTAAAGAGAAGAATACTATTTGGCACATATATATTAAGTCAAGATAAGGACAGCGACTACTTCCAAAACGCATTAAAGGCAAGAACACTTCTTATAAATGATTTTAAACAAGCATTTAAAATGGTTGATACCATCTTGGTACCTACATCACCTGTAATGCCATTTGAAATTGGAACAAATATCAACGATCCAATCAAGATGTATAACGCTGACAAATACACAGTTCCCGTTAATATAGCTGGCAACTGCGCTATATCCGTGCCGAGCACTAAAGAATATAAATTAAATCCTGGTATGGAATTTATCTGTGACAATTTAGAAGACAATAAACTTATCAAGATTGCTTATGCTTATGAAGGGTTGGTGAAGTAGATGGCTTACAAAACTATAATCGGGCTTGAGATACACGTCGAGCTAAAGACAAAGACAAAGATGTTCTGTCATTGCAAAAACGAATTTGGCGAAGAAGCAAACACAAATGTTTGTCCTATATGCCTAGGACTTCCAGGAGCTTTGCCACAAGTGAATGAAGAGGCAATTAATTACGCAATCAAGGCAGGACTTGCAATGAACTGCAAGATACATCAACACACTAGATTCGATAGGAAGAGCTATTTCTACGCAGACCTTGTTAAAGGCTACCAAATCACACAAGATGAGCTACCTCTATGCTACGAAGGTTATGTCAATATCGAAGACGAAGACGGCAATGACAAAAAGATCAGACTAATTAGGATACACGTCGAAGAAGATACAGGTAAGTCACTTCACACAGACAAGGGCGAAACACTTCTTGACTACAACAGAAGCGGCGTCCCTCTTATAGAGATAGTTACTTATCCAGACATGAACTCAGCTAAAGAAGCGAGAGAGTTTTTGGAAAAACTTAAAGCAACAGTTATCTACCTAGGCGTTTCCGATGGTAAGATGGAAGAGGGCTCCTTAAGATGCGACGTTAATGTCAATGTAGTCGACACAGAGACAGGCGTTAAGACAAATATCTCAGAAATTAAAAATATCGGTTCATTCAGAGGCGTTGAAAAAGCCATAGACTTTGAAGTCTCAAGACACATCGCTCTTCTTGAAAAAGGCGAAAACACTAAAAAAGAAACAAGGAGATGGGATGAGCTTAAGGGCGAATCCATCTTGATGAGAGAAAAGATTAAAGCAAATGACTATAGATACGCACCAGATGGCGACATACCGCCAATGGATATATCAGATGAAATGATAGACGCCGTTAGAAAAGAAATGCCAGAGCTTCCAGATGAAAAAGTTGCTAGACTAATGAAAGACTACGGCGTAAGTAAAGACGATGCCAAGACACTTAGCCTTGATGTGAGCCTTGCAAATTATTATGAAGAGCTTGCAAAGAAAGTTGGCGACAACGCACTAGCACTTAACTGGCTATTAGGCGACGTATTAAGAAGACTTAAAGAAGATAATAAGAGCATAGATCAAATGCCATTCGCAATAGAAGACCTAGAAAAACTACTTACACTTGTTAAGACAAATAAGATTAATAACAACGCTGGAAAGAAAGTTTTACAAGAGATGTTCAAGGCACCAGAAGACCCAGAAGCCATAGTAAAGAGACTTGGACTAATTCAAGTAACAGACGAAGGAGCCATAGAAGCAGTAGTAGATAAAGTTCTTGAAGCAAATCCACAATCAATCGAAGACTTTAAGAATGGCAAGAGTAGAGCCTTTGGTTTCTTAGTTGGACAAGTAATGAAAGAGATGAAAGGTAAGGGCAACCCACAAATAATAAACGAATTGCTAAATAAGAAATTGAATTAATAGTATACAGTATAGCGTGAAAGGCACAGCGAGAGCTGTGTCTTTTTTATGTGTTCGTAACAATGGTCATCGAGACAAAATCGATTTAGAAAATATATGAAAAACAAAAGATTAAATAAACTTTAACATAATACTTGACAAAATAAAATAAAAGAGTTATACTTAAATTAGAATAAATATTCAAGTATGAATATTTATTTAAAAAAGAAAATTTATAATGAAAGGAGAGAGTGAATATGAATTTTTCTGAAAGTGAATTGACAGTGTTAGAACTATTATGGGATGGAAAGTGCTTAGATGAAAACGGCGAGATTATGGCATCAAACTTATCAAAAATACTTACAGAAAAGTATGGTTGGTCAAAAAGTTCTAACTATACATTCATAAGTAGATTACTTGAAAAAGGAGCGATTTCAAGAAGGTATCCTAAGTATACATTAAAACCCATAATTACAAGAGAAGAACTAGGCACTGCACAAACAGAAGAGGTTATTAATAACGTATTTAGCGGATCATTAATAAAACTTGTTTCGGCATTTATGACAGAGAAAAAAGTAAGTAAAAAAGAATTAGAAGAGATGAAAAATTTGATTAATAGCTTTGACATAGAAGGAAAATAATAATGATAAACATTGTATCAGCTTCATCTTTAGAAAGAAGCGTAAAAAGCATATTTATTATAGCTATAATACTTTTGTTTAGACAGATTTTAAATGTAAAGAGCATAAAGAGAGCAAATATGATTTTATGGTCAATACTTTTTGTTTATCTAATATCTCCATATTCTATATTGATAAAAATTGAAGATTTTAACCAATATAGAGCTTTAAAGTACATTTTAGAACCATTAATGATAGTAAGTGGACATATAAGAGAGTTTTTGAAAGATATCGGAACTTATTTATCTAAAAACAATACTTATTTTATAGCAAGTTTATTCTTAATATATGTACTAGTAAGAATCGTTAAGATGAATAAAGCGTTGAAAAACTCGGTTCCTTTAAAAAATGATGTGAGAGTTGAAGAAGCTTGTGAATTATTTAAACTAAAAAGGAAAGTAGATATATTAATAAATAACAAGGTAAAAGTTCCAATAACATATGGATTTTTAAAACCTAAGATTATAATTCAAAGTAAAATACTAGAAGATGATGAATTATTGAAATTTGTTCTAGTACACGAACTTACACATGTAAAAAATTTTGATATTGTATTTAAACATATAAAGAATTTTATAGCTTGTATGTATTGGTATAATATATTTATTCTACTAAGTTTAAAGTTTATAGAAGATGATATCGAGATTCTCTGTGATAAGTTAGTAATTAAAAAACTTGGAGATACCGTTAGTAACAGAAAAGCATATTGTTTGTCAATGTTAAAACTTATAGAACAAAAAGAAACAACAAATGACGCTGCATTAAAAATGCACCCAACTAAAGAAAGGATGATAATTATGAAACAATGGAAAACAAGCTTTATAGGAGTTTTTGTGTTTGTACTAGCGATAGCTTTATCTATGCTTACCTTTGTAGACGTATACGCAGATAAAGGAGGAAGGGTTATATCAAGTGAAGCTCCGTCAAATATTGCGCTTAATATTGGCAATAGAGTCTCAGAAATAAGCGAAGATGAATACAAGAGTTTAAAATTAGGAGAGATACAGTTTAATGAATTAAGGTCTGCCAATATTGACAGTAAGGAAAGCTTAGAAGGATTGGAACATAAATCTTATAAGTTTAATATGGATTCACGGACTGAGGCCAATCATGATGGCTTTACTGTCAAAATGAGTGATATGTCATGTAATGAAGGAATAGATTACATTATAAAAGTCAAAGAAAATGACAGTGTAATATATAAAAAAAGTTTTAAAAAAGCTACTATTCTGACGGTTAAAGCATATCGTAATAGTAAATATGAAGTTATAATAATTAATATTTCAGATAATACATTGAAATATAGAGTATGTATAAATAGCTATATAAGATAAGAAATTAATATGCAAGGTAAACTAGCTTGAAGTTTAAATTTACCTAAATGAAAAATAAGAGGGAAGGTGATATAATGAAAAAATTATGTATATTGTTATTGGCAGGAGTAATATTGATTAGCAATTTAGGAGGGATTGCTTTAGCAAAGAATGAGACTGATGTTAAAGTTTACAGGGTAAAAGAAATAGTTTTACCGTTATCAGCGACATATGATCCAAGAGTTGAAGGCTTAAGAATGAGGAAAACACCAGGACTTGACGGTATAATCGTTGGTTTGCTTTATCCTGGAGATTATATATCAGTTCAACATGGAGGAGATAGAATATATAAAGACGGATACGAATGGGTTTGGGGTACTAAACAATCAGATGGACTATCTGGATGGGTTGTACTTTCATATCTTGAAGAAATAGGCTAAAAAATAACACGATTTATCTTGCATATTAAAATAAAAATTTGAACAATATTAAATATTAGTAAACAGTATTATTACTTAATTATAGGAGGTATAAAATGAAAAGAACAATTATAATAGTTATGGCCCTTTTGCTGGTTTTTGGATTAAATACTAGTCTTCTAGCTAATCAATATGATACTTTATCAGAAGAAAAAGTAAAAGATATTGCAATTGAGTTTACTGAATCATCATTATCAGATTTTTCAGATTATAGTTCTGATTATCTTGTTGATGAAAATGCAGTCAAATTAAAAGAATTTTTAAAGGATAAAAGAGCTTTAAAAACTATAAAAGAAGAAAAACTTGGACGTAGACTAAACCTTATAGATTTAGAAATTAAAGACATTGAATTAGAAGAACTAGGAGATAATTGTGGAGTAACATTAAAAGTAGCAGTTAACTTTTTAGATGGCGATGTAAAATCAAGTTTAGAGTATTTTAATGCCATTGTAATTAATAAATTTACTGGCAAGGTAATTGCAGCTTCTACAAACGATTTAACAGCAGGAACATTATTAAACAATCAAACACTTAATTCTGCAGAGGATTTAATTAGCTTCAGTAATTATGATTCTAAAAATCTAATGCTGAAATCTTATAAAGAAGATTGTAGTTATAATTTTGATGAAAGTGTTAAAAAGTTTGAAGCATATGTTGAAGAAATAAATAATGAAGAGTTAAATTCAGATAAAAAAGAAAAATTAGTACTAAGAAGATCTAATTATAGAAGCTTTTCAAGTAGTGACAGACAGGCAATGAGAACATATCAAGATAGATGGTTCAATGGTTTTAATCCAGATTATGCAAATTTCGAAGGGTATGGAGGAGATTGTACAAACTATGCTTCACAAGTACTTTATTCTGGATGCAGAACAATGTACGCAAGAAGCGGGTCAGGAATTGCTGGTTCTAACTATTGGTTCTATAGAAGATCTAATGATAGAAGTAGTTCTTGGACAGGTGTAAATGAGTTAAGATCGTTCTTGTTAAACAATACTACTAAGGGTCCTTCAGGTGATATTTCAAGTACGTTTGGAGCCCTAGAGTCAGGGGATATTATTCAACTTGGAAGTGGTGGTAACTATTATCACTCTATAGTAGTTTATAAACAAGGCGGAGATCCATATGTAACAGCGCATACTAGCAGTTACTCTGGATATTATTCATCTAGATATGGTGGATCATCTAATTCAAAAATCCATATCGATGGATATTATTATTAAATTGGAGAAATTAAATGAAAAATTTAAAAAACAAAAAAACATTAGTTTTTATCTTAGCGGTTTTTATGATGGCAGCGTTTTGCCTAACAGCTTGCACAAAAGATACTGATAAAGAAGTGCAAAATGAAAATACAAAGTTTGAGAAAGATGAATCTCTTGATAAGTTTATAAAGACAGATATACAAAACGATGTTCTTGAAGCACCTCTTGGAGCAGTTGCACCAAAGCTTGCCTTTGCTAATGATAAATACGCTGGTGTACTTAATTACAATGGCTTATTGATATATAAGCTAGATGATAAAAAATTAAGCTCAGCAATTGATATCAATGCTCTAGGCTTTGACCAAATACAAGGTGACGGCGCTATAGAAATCACATCGAATGACGAATATCTTGTTCTAAATAAAATGGGCAAAACAGATGGATACGTATACTCTTTAGAAGGCAAGTACCTATCTAAGGCTGATGATATAAGTAAGATTAGCGCAAGTAAGGCAGAATATCTTGAAAATGATGGAATTAATGAAATCAAAGCAAAGATTGATGAAAAAGATAAAGACATCGATGCGATTATGACTCAAAATGGATATGTAGTTTTGACTCTTGATTATGACAATTTAAAAGATTCAAAATTAAGTGTACTTGATAAAAATTATGAATTAGTAAATGACTTTAATTTATCGGAGTAAATAAGTTAAAGTAAATCTAAGTATATAAATTGATTAAGAGAAAATGAAATATACCCTCTTTACTATTATCGTAAGGAGGGTATATTTTTTGAACTATATAAGAAAAATATAATTGAAAAATGTATTATAAATATCGATTTTGAAGAGAAACAAATATTGTATTTATATTAGTAAATTAATGGTTTTACGCTTGCTAGGACTTTAGATGCACTAAGGCTACGTCAAGCGATATGCGTCGTAAATCCATAAACATGGTTAAAACTGACGAGGCAAAGCCATTTACTATGTTAAATTTATGTAACAGTCTTTGAAATAAGTTGCAATTTACTCTCGTTGATGTTAATATAATACTAGGAGGCATAGCTATGAAAAAATTTATTTTAGGACTTCTTATTGTTTTATGCTTTTTATGTTCTGCGAATGTATATGCACAGAACATAAATATAAGGATAGCGAATAAGAATTATAAAGCATCATTAATAAATGTAAAGGTTGATGGAGTGGATAAACAAAGCAAGGAGATGCCAAGTTTTATCTATCAAAGAAGGACGCTTGTTCCGATTAGATTCTTATCCGAAACTTTTGGTGCGAGTGTTGATTGGAATAGTAAGAGTCAATCGGCTATCATAACTATGTCTGACAAGTCCATAGTCTTGACTATAGACAAGGCTGAGGCAACGATTAATGGCGTAACTAAGCCTATAGAAAAGGCTTATACACCAAGGCTTGTTAGGGTTAATGGCGGCGGAGCAAGAACTTATGTTCCTCTAAGGTTTATCTCTGAGCTTTTTGGCTACGAAGTAGGCTGGGACAATAAATCTCAGACAGCTACTATCAATACGAATACGCAAGTCGCTGAAGTGCCAAGCGGCGATGATGACGCTATCATACTACCGAGCGGGGACGATGAGCCTGATCAAATCAAGCCTGACAATCCTAGTATAAAGCCGAACACTAGTGAGCAGCCAAGTATTAAGCCTAATACTGATGGCTATGCGCACTTGACAAACATTGTAGCTATTAGACATAATGACAGGGACGCGATTTTATTCCAAGGGCTAAAGGGCAAGTATAAAGTGACTAAGCTTGATGGCCCTGATAGGCTTGTACTTGATTTTGAAAAAGCCATATTTGATGATCCAGAGCTATATAGGGAGTATAATATAGTCATGAGCGGCATCAAGGGCGTTAGAGCTAGTCAATTTGCTGACAATGACAAGTCTAGGTCTGATATGAATGTTAGGATAGTTATTGATATAGAAGATGCAAATATTGATTATAAGATAGAAGAAACAAATGATGGTCTTGTATTTTACACAAAGAAGTCGATGAAGTCTTTCTACTCTTACGATAGCAGAATTTTTGCCATCAAGAACACTGAGGGTAGAGTCTCTGATTACGTTTACGATGAGCTAATGAAGACCATAACCATGAACGTAGAGACTAATAAAGAGCTTGAGACTGGTACTGAAGATTTTAAGGACCCATATATAAGGTCGCTTGTTGTAGAAAAGGCGCAAAATGGCTACACTTACACTATAAACCTAGTTAGAAACGTATCTTTAGAGAAAGTGGATGCTGGCAGTGCTGACTACGCAATAAAACTTAGTAGAATTATTAATAACAAGCCATCTGATTACTTAATCATGATTGATCCAGGTCATGGCGGAAGGGATCCTGGTTCTGTATCTAAGATTGACGGATCAAGTGAAACTGATTATATTCCGTATGTAGCTAGGTCTTTGGAAGCAAAGCTTAAGGCGGCTGGTTACAATGTTTTGAAGACTAACGATACTGTTGATGAATACGTCGATATATTTGAAAGAGCAAGGATGGCGAATAGAGTAAATGCGGACATCTTTGTAAGTATTCACGTTAATAGCGCTACTTCACCATCTGCAGCAGGCATAGAAGTCTGCTATTCTAGCGATGCAAAGCATAGCAATAAGACAAGAAATCAAAAAGAGTTTGCTGATTGTATATTAAATGCTGTTGGAAATCTTATTGGCAACAAGGGACGTGGCCTTAAGGAAGGCGCCTACGTTGTTACAAGAAATACCAATATGCCGGCGGCTCTACTTGAGATGGAATTTTTGTCAAATAAAAATACTCTTGCGCTACTAAAGAGTCAAGCCTACCTTGATAAGATGGTTGATGGTCTATATAACGGCATTGTAGATTACTTGAACAATTATTATTAGAGGTTGATTATGAAAAAAGTTATTGTTTCAACAAACAATGTAAATAAATTAAAAGAGATTAAATTAATATTTCACGAGCTAGGCTACGAGGTTCTTTCAAAGAAAGAGGCTGGCATAGCTGATTTCGATGTCGATGAGACAGGCACTACACTAGAGGAGAACGCCTACATCAAGGCAAAGGCTCTTCGCGATATGGTGGACTGCGCTGTTATTAGCGACGACTCAGGTCTTTTCTGCGACGGTCTTTATGGCGAGCCCGGTATTTACTCAGCTCGTTACGCTGGGGAGCATGGTGATGATCATGGTAACAACGAGCTTTTACTCAAAAATCTTGAGGGCAGGGACAGAACAGCTCATTTCAAGAGTGTTATCTGTTTTATCGATGAGGATCAAAAAGTGTTCTATGGCCATGGCAATGTTGATGGCGAGATACTTTATGAGTACAGAGGCACAGGTGGCTTTGGTTACGACCCACTCTTTTTACCAAAGAGTCATGACAAGACTTATGCCGAGATAGGTACCGAAGAGAAAAATAAGTTTTCTCACAGAAAGAGGGCTTTGGAAGATATTAAGGAAAAGATCTTACTTGAGGAAAAACACAAGGAGCTATATAAAAAAGTAGACTTTGCTTTGACGCTTGATGAGATGAAAAATATTTTAAGAGTGAATAAGATAGCTGACGGCTCGAGAAGAGAGAACGACGCTGAACACAGCTTTCACGCGGCGGTTCTAGCACCAGTTTTTAAGGACATGGGCAAGTTTGAGGTTGACGCAAATAAGACGGCGGTACTACTTTTGTATCATGACCTAATTGAGATATACGCTGGCGACACATATTGCTATGACACAAAGGGCAATGAGGATAAGAAGCAAAGAGAGAGCGAAGCGGCAGATAAATTATATTCAAAGCTTGATTCCTTAGGCGCTGAGCTTAGAAAATATTGGGATGAGTTTGAGGCGGCTGAGACAAACGAAGCGAAGTATGCGAATGCACTTGACAGGTTCCAACCACTTTTAATGCACTTTGCCTTTAACTCGCACTCGTGGCAAGATCACAAGATTACAAAGGAAGCCGTTCTTAAGAGGATGGCACCTATAAAGATATATTCAGACGAAATGTATGATTTTGTCTTGGATTATGTAGAAAGTCAATTTAAGAAAGAGGAGATGATTTAATGAAAATTACAGTAAACGAGAAAAAAGGTATCAAGGTTTTACCAGTATTTGAAGATGATTTAGCATTCTTCGAAAAATCAGAAGGCCTTGATGCTTTAGTAGAAAAAGAGTATTTTACAGGCAAGGCAAGCGAAGTATTTACAAAGCTTGGCGAAGATGAGATAATTTATCTTGGCCTTGGCAAAAAGGATGAGATCACTACTAAGAAGATTATAGTAGCTTTCTTTGAATTAGCGAAGGCACTTAGAAAGTACAAGATTAAAGACGCTAATATCATTTTCAATAAGAAGCTTGATAATATTTGCTATAGAACTACTATGAAGGCTATAGTTGATGGTCTTGCATGCTTTGACTATGATTTTGATAAATATTTAGCTGAAGATAAGAAGCCTACTAAGCTTGGCACTATTAACATAGAAGTTATTGAGGACAAAAAGGATAAAGCTATGTCTGCCATAGAAGAAGGCATGAACATCGCTGAAGGATACTCACTAACAAAGGATTTAGTTAACACTCCTGCCATTGACATGTATCCAGAAGTTTTAGCTAAGAGAGCGAAGGAAGACCTTGAGCCGCTTGGCGTTACTGTTGAAGTATATGGCAAGAAAGAGATAGAAGATTTAGGCATGAAGGCGTTCTTAGCAGTTGCAGCTGGTTCAGACAAAGAGCCTAAGCTAATTGTTATGAAATATATGAATGGAACTAAAGATGATAAGCTTACTGCACTTGTTGGTAAGGGCTTAACTTATGACTCGGGCGGATACTGCATCAAGCACCCACAAGGCATGGCTACAATGCATATGGATATGGGTGGAGCAGGTGCTGTTATCGGCGCAATGCACGCTATTGCTAAAAACAAAGTAAAGAAGAATGTTGTAGCTGTTGTTGCATCATGCGAAAACTTAATTTCAGGCAAGGCATACAAGACAGGCGACCTAATCGGATCAATGTCTGGTAAGACTATAGAAGTAGCTAATACTGACGCTGAGGGTAGACTTACTCTTGCAGATGCAATTTATTATGCATCGGATGTTCTTAAGGCTGATAGGATAGTTGACCTAGCTACACTTACAGGCGCTTGTGTAGTTGCACTTGGTTCATATAGAACTGGTGTTGTTACAAATAACGATGAGTTTATGAATGAAATGAACGAAGCATCTGTAAGAGCTGATGAAAAGCTATGGGTAATGCCTAACGACGACGAGTACAAGGACATGGTTAAGGGCACTATGACTGATTTACTTAACTCAGTACCTGGCGGCGCTGGTATGATTACAGCTGGTATGTTCCTAGAAAACTTCGTTAAGGAAGGAACTCCATGGATACACATGGATATAGCGGGAACTTCAGATACTTCAAAGGACTACGCACAATACAAAAAAGGCTCAACTGGCGTTCCAGTTAAGACACTTTACTACCTAGTAAATACTGAACACATTTGCTAATAACTTAATATAGACAAAGCGAAAGCTCTTCTCATTTTGATATGAGAAGAGCTTTTTTAATGCAAAACTATTTACTTAAATATTTTTTATATGCTTCTTCGTCTAAAACTAAATCGAACTCACCTATAAACTCGGTAAAGTCCTCTTCATTTAAGAAGCCTCTTTTAAATCTGTATAAACCATCTTCATCGTCAAGCTTAAATATGCCACCGAAGTCGTAGCGAGTAGCGCCATGCACCTTCGCATACTTAATCATTTCCCATTGCATTTGATAGTTGGGCATATAGTTTCTGTGAAGATTGTTTGACGCACCGTACATGTACCACGCGTAGTCCTTATACATGATGAGTATCGCGCTCGATAGAGGTGTTCCTTCATAGTCTGATAAAAATATTTTAGCGTCGTAATTATCTATGAGTCTCTTAAAATACGCTTTTGGTCTATAAGTGATGTCGTTACGCTCAGCCATGACCTTAGTCTCTTCGAAGAAGGTGTCTAGATCCTCGTCACTTTGGGAAAGTCTAGTAGTAACGCCTTTTCTGTAGCTTAGGCGAATGTTGTAGCGCGTCTTTGAGTGGAAACTTGCTAAAATATCGTCTTCACTCTTACTTATATCGATGATGGCGTTTCTTCTTGGCTGAATAAAGCTGTGTTCATCAGTGCCTCTCGTTCTTATTTTTAATTCAGTATCCTTATATATATCTATAAGTTTTTCATCATAGGGAATGGCTGGATCAAATCTTAGTAAAAATGCGTCCTTAAACTTATCCAATTTTTTCACTTTATCTACTAAGGCTAAAACAGTATCTTTATCATATATATCACAGACAGGTCCGCGATTAGCGTAAAGCAGCCACTTTCCATCTATTGCCTTGATAGATAGTATGCTCATTGCGGCAACTATCTCGCCATCATTTTCTAAATAAACATAGTCCTCAGACCAATTGTTCTTTATCTTCGCCCAAGCTCTGTCCTGAGTTAAAAAGCTATATTCATTTGACTTCACGAAGTCATCGTAGCGTTTTAGCTCAGACGCGTTATTTGTATCAAGTATCATCTAATTCACCAACTTCTTCTTAAAAAATTCTTCAAATCTCTTGTCGTATCTCGAGTAGTATTCATCTAAACTTGCTTTTCTCTTTGCGTTCAAGTCCTTTCTATAGTATAGCGCCATGTTTTCAATATCGTCATTGTAGCTACTCATCTTTTCCTTTGCGGCATCGCTTTCGATGTATTTTAATACAGTTTCGTATCTTGCGCCTAAGAATAAAAATTTATCCTTGCCAATGATTATCTCGTCATCCTTATGATAGACAAAGTCATTTACAAGCGCTTCGGCTAGGTTTGCGCCCGCAAGCGTTGAGAAGAAAGACGAGCGTCCTTGTCTAAGATTGATTTCAAAAACCTTGTACTCTTTTGTTCTGTCATCAAGCTTGATATCAAAGTTTGCCAATCCACGATAATTTATTTTCTCCAAGAAATTTTTAATCATAGGGAAGATCTTTTCGTAGGCATCTTGACTTGCATCAGCTATGGAAAGGTAATTACCTATAAGTAGTGGGGTAGGGTCCTCCATAAGAGCTCTACCTAGGGAGAATAGTTTTAGCTTGCCCTTGCTATCGACGTAGGCGTTGACCACGTGCATGTTTGAGTCAGCACCTTCAATAAATTCTTGAGCTATCATGTAGTCGTCGTAGCCATTCATATAAATATCATTAAGAGCCTTATTTAATTCAGCTTCATTTTTTAATATATATGCTTTTTTCTTGCCATCGAAGTCCAAGAAGAAGTACTCAACACTGTTCGACGGCTTTAGTACCATAGGAAAGTCAAAGCTTGTCTTGTAGCTTTTGTAATTATCCTTGTTAATGTATTCGCTCTTTGGATACTTAAGACCATATTTTTCGCATAAGTCGTAGAAGTTCTTCTTCAGTATTAGCTCATTAAGCATGGACTTATCTGTAAATGGCAGATGGTATCCACTAATCCTATCTTTATTCATGATGACCCTCTCTGCATATGAGTCAGAAGATGCTACTAGTATTAGCTCCTTGTCTTGATGCGCTTCTTTAATTTTATTTAGCTCATCAAGCATGACCGCATCGTCATCTAAGTCCTTATTGATTATTATATCGACAATATCAGAGTTCTCAGTCATAAGTAGCCTTGCCTTACCTAAGACCAAAGACTTAATGCCGTATTTCATATGAAAGCTTCTCGACATAGAGTAGCTGTTAACATCTGTTCCTAATATAACTGGTAAAAAATTCATATTTATCTCCTTTATATATATAAGTATAACTATAATTATTATAACATAAACGAGGGCCACTTGCATAATAATAAAAATTTTAATCATTCTTTGTAATTCATGGTTAAAATATGTTATAATTATAAAGGAGGTCTTTTTATGGAAAATAATTTTGATGATAATAATAAAAACATTGATATAAATGAAGAAGCAAAGGCAGCGAGCGAGAATGAAGTTTTAGAAGCGGCAGAGGCGCTTGCTAAGGCAAAGGAAGATGATATCAAGTCGTGGATATACTCGATAGTAATCACGGTTGCCATCACTTTGTTCTTGGTGAACTTCGTCTTTGCTCTAACAAGGGTTGAAGGCATATCGATGGAGCCGACCCTACATACTGGAGACAGGGTCTTTGAGTGGAAGCTATTTAAGTACTTTAAAGAGCCAAACAGAGGCGACATAGTCGTTATCAAGGGCGAGAAGACTAATAACGAGCACTATATCAAGAGGCTCATAGGTCTAGCGGGTGACGTTATTGACATCATTGACGGCGAGGTCTATGTCAATGGCAATAAGCTCGACGAACCGTATCTAGATAGAAAAACTAGCGAGCAAAACGGTAACCATTGGGTTGTGCCTGAGGACTCATACTTTGTTATGGGGGACAATAGAGAAGGCGGTAACTCCTACGACTCAAGGAGTTTCGGACCTGTAGAGAAAAAATATTTACAAGGCAAGGCTGTATTTAGATTTTGGCCTTTGAATAAATTAAAAATATTTAGATAGGATGATAAGATGAATCAAAAATATATTCGTAACTTTTCAATAATTGCGCATATCGACCATGGTAAATCTACTTTGGCTGATAGAATCATTGAAAAGACTGGCTTACTTACTCAAAGAGAGATGCAATCGCAAGTTTTGGATAGCATGGATCTTGAAAGAGAAAGAGGAATTACAATTAAATTAAAGGCTATACGCTTGATATATAAGGCAAAGGACGGACAGGACTATATACTAAACCTTATAGATACGCCCGGCCACGTCGACTTTAACTACGAAGTGAGTAGATCACTAAAGGCATGTGAGGGCGCGATACTTGTTGTTGACGCAACTCAAGGCGTTGAAGCGCAAACGCTTTCTAACGTTTATTTAGCTTTGGATCAGGACTTAGAGATACTTCCTGTTATTAACAAGATGGATTTGCCAAGCGCAAGACCAGATGAAGTTAAGGAAGAGATTGAAGATATTATCGGCCTTGATACTACTGATGCGCCACTAATCAGTGCAAAGAGCGGACTTAATATTGAAGATGTTTTAGAAGACATCGTTAAAAATGTTCCGCCGCCAAATGGCGATAAGGATAAACCTTTAAAGGCACTTATCTTTGACTCGATATATGATGCTTACAGAGGCGTTATCTGTTACATCAGAGTTTTTGACGGCGTTATTAAAAAAGGCACTCAAATAAAGATGATGCAAACAGGAACTACTTTTGAAGTTGATGAAGTTGGTGTAAATAACACATCGCTTTTAAAGAAAGATACGCTTGAAGCAGGCGAAGTAGGCTACTTTACTGCACAGATTAAAAATGTAAAAGACGCAAGAGTAGGTGACACAATAACTTATCTTGACAATCCAACAGATAAGCCACTAAGCGGTTACAAGAAGGTCGTACCAATGGTTTACTGCGGTATATATCCAGCAGAGGGCGAAGACTTTAACAGCGTTAGAGAGGCTCTTGAAAAGCTTCAAGTTAATGACGCATCTCTTGTATTTGAGGCAGAAAATTCAGCGGCACTTGGCTTTGGCTTTAGATGCGGTTTCTTAGGCCTTCTTCACATGGAGATAATTACTGAAAGGCTTGAAAGAGAATTTAATCTAAATATAATATCGACTGCGCCATCAGTTATTTACGAAGTTCATAAAAAAGATGGCACTATGATGATGATACAAAACCCATCGAACCTTCCTGACCCAAGTGAAATTGATTATATGGAAGAGCCTATGGTTAACGCAGAGATTATGACTCCAAAGGATTATGTTGGAGCCATCATGGACATCTGTCAAAATAGACGTGGAGAGTTCATTAACATGGAATACCTTGATCAAACAAGGGTTACGCTTCACTATAGAATGCCACTAAACGAGGTTATATACGACTTCTTTGACGCACTTAAGTCAAATACAAAGGGCTACGCATCGCTTGATTACGAAATTTGTGGTTATCAAAGAAGTGAGCTTGTTAAGGTTGACATACTTATCAATGGCGAGCTTATCGACGCATTCAGCTTAATCTTACACGAGTCAAATGCTTATGAAAGAAGCAGGTCCATAGTCGAAGGCTTAAAGGACGTTATACCAAGACATCAATTCCAAATACCTATACAAGCGGCTATCGGCTCAAAGATTATCGCAAGAGAAACTATCAAAGCTCTTAGAAAAGACGTTCTTGCAAAGTGCTACGGCGGTGATATTTCAAGAAAGAAAAAGCTACTTGAAAAGCAGAAAGAAGGTAAGAAGAGGATGCGCCAAATTGGCTCAGTAGAACTACCTCAAGAGGCCTTTCTTTCAGTATTGAAGTACAAGGAAAAGAAATAATGAATAAATTAGGAATATATATACATATTCCTTTCTGTGAAAGAAGATGTAAATATTGCGATTTTACATCTTCTATTTTTAATCAAGACAGAATGAAGGATTATGTAGATCATTTATTATTAGAAATAAAAAATAATGAAAAGCTCTTAAAAAATTATATTGTCGACACTATATTTATAGGTGGAGGCACGCCATCCTTATTAAGCGTAGAGGACTTAAGACGCCTTGTTGATGGCTTAGCGTGGGTCATAAACTTAGATGAAAATTATGAATTTACCATAGAGACAAATCCAAACTCAATAAGCGAAGAAAAATTATTAGCTTATAGAGAGCTTGGCATAAACAGAATTTCTATAGGTGTGCAAAGCTTTAACGATAGGCTTTTACGCATCATAGGCAGGCTTCATACAGCTGACGAGGCGAGTGCAAAGATTAAATTAGCAAAGAAATATTTTGACAATCTTAGTTTAGATTTTATATTCTCACTACCGACAGAAACTTTATCGGATGTGATAGCATCAATAGACGAAGCAAGTGAACTAGGCGCAACACATATATCGCTTTACTCACTTATACTTGAGGAGGGTACTAAACTCGCCGCACTTGTTGAGAGGGGCGTATATAGGGTGAACGATCAAGTGACAGATAGGCTCATATATAGAAAGGCCACTCATCACTTAGAAAGCTTAGGCTATAAGCAATATGAAATTTCGAACTTTGCCAAAGATGATCGCTACTCAAGGCATAATTACAAGTACTGGTCCATGGATGAGTATCTAGGCCTTGGCATGGCAGCGCACTCACTTATAGAGAATAAAAGATTTTTTAATGCGAGCACTTTTAACGAGTACTTTGACGATGTGAAGAAAAATATTTATCACGATGAAGAAATTTTAACTAAGGAAGATAAAATCACTGAGTATATAATTTTCAAGCTAAGGACAAATGAAGGCATAATTGTAAACGAGATCAATAAAAAATACGATATAAATTTTGAAAATATATATAAGGAAGAATTATCTAAGGCGACAGATGAAAAACTATTAAAAAAATGTGGCGGCAGATACTTTTACACAGAGCTTGGCAGGGACCTTGCGAATCAAGTAGAAATACTTTTTGTATAAGGAGAGGCTATGGACGAAATAATTAAAAGAGCGATTGATTACGTAGAAAATATTTTTGATGGTAACTCAGACGGTCACGGCGCAGATCATAGCCTAAGAGTTTATAATAACGCGCTTAATATAAGAAAGGCTTATGAATGTAATGAGCTTTATGTAGACCTAGGAGCACTTCTTCATGATGTGGACGACCATAAATTATTCAATAATAAAAATAATGAAAACGCAAGAAAATTTTTATGCGAAAATGATTTTGATAGTGAAGCGATTGAAGATATTATTGAGATTATCAATTCAGTTTCATTTACAAAGAATAAGGGCACTAAGCCCAAGACACTCGAAGCATCTATAGTTCAAGATGCTGACAGACTTGACGCGATAGGCGCGATAGGCGTGGCGAGAACCTTTATGTATAGCGGGAAGAACGGACGCGGCATAGAGGACTCACTAAGGCACTTCGACGAGAAGCTCTTATTATTAAAGGATATGATGAACACTGACGAAGCAAAAAGGCTCGCTGAAGAAAGAGATAGCTTTATGAAAGAATTTTTATCAGAGATAAATGACGAGCTTAATTATAAAAAATAGAATACTAAACGAAAAAGGCGATATTATGATATGCACCCACAAACCCGGACAAAATAACCGCGTTTATTACACGGCTTGTAA